>CAJQNP010000213.1 GCA_905479705.1 uncultured Gammaproteobacteria bacterium | reverse complement strand
CAGCACCAGGCCGGGCATACCGAACAGCAGCAAATCGAGCAACAGCATGAGCGAGACACCAAGATACGGAAACCGCGCATAGACATGGCATTCCAGCCAGTCATCCGGCGTCAGGTGGCCATAGCGCTCGATCGTGCCACGCCTGCCCGCTTCCTCGCGGTACAGCTCGGAGCCCCGCCACAGGACCGTGTTGATCCCCAGCACCCGGGGGCTGTGCGGGTCCTCCGCGGTTTCACATTTCGCATGATGCTTGCGATGTATAGCCACCCACTCGCGGGTCACCATGCCGGTTGTCATCCACAACCAGAAGCGGAAGAAATGGGCGATGGCGGGATGCAGCTCCAGCGCACGATGCGCCTGGTGCCGGTGCAGGTAAACAGTCACGCCTGCAATCGTCACCTGGGTCAGCACCAGGCCTGCCAGAATCAGCGCACCAATCGACAGCTGCGCGATGCCGCCAGTACCAAGGAAATTAAGGATGGTGTCAATCATAATCGGGTCTCGTCTGAAATAATTATTGTGTGGCGGACATCTTACCATGGATGCCGATCATGCCTTTGCGGGAACAGTCATGCCCCCTGCCAAGCCGGGTTTCCGCTGTGTCCCGGTTTCTGTAAACAGGCCGCTTTCACAAGCGATGCAAGCAGGCTGCGCCGATGGCATGCCACGTTGACCGCCAGGCCGTAATCAAGTCGCCTTACCGGGCTTGCGGTAACATTAAACGACGCCACTCTGCTTCATGGCAGTTCCGCCGGGGACTGGCTGGTTGCACCACTTACATGTCCCGCACGGGATTATTTCCGGTCAAGGAAGATAACAACGACAAAAACCATTATCATCATCTGATGTCAAAATTCAGCCTGTTAGTAATATTGTCGGCCTTCAGTGTTCACACTCACGCCGAAACATTTCTTGGTGAAATCAAAACACCCGACCAGCCTGTGGAAACAGCGGCAGCTTCACTGTCTGTCGAGGCCTCCCCGGTGCTCGACCTCAATGCCTTTTCAACCATTGAGCAGATCATCCCCGCGCTGGCCGAAAAGCGTGTGGTCTTTATCGGCGAGCGGCACGACCGCTATGACCACCACCTCACCCAGCTGGAGATCATTCGGCGCCTGCATGCACTGAATCCGAAACTGGCCATCGGCATGGAAATGTTTCAACAGCCATCCCAGCAGCCCCTGGATGAATACGTGGCCGGCAATAGCGACGAACACACCATGCTGCGCGCCACCGGGTACTACCAGCGCTGGCGCATGGATTACCGGCTTTATGCACCGATACTGCGTTATGCCCGTGAGCACGGACTGCCGCTGATTGCATTGAATGTCCCGTCCGAGGTGACACACAGTGTGGCGCACGTCGGCCTGGATGGCCTGGACGATGAGGACCGCCGGAAAATCCCGGCCGACATGACACCGGCCGATGACGCCTATCGCCAGCGTATCAAAAGGGTATACGACAGCCACCCCAGGGAGGCGGGGCATGACAACTTCGAGCACTTCCTCGAGGCCCAGCTGCTGTGGGATGAAAGCATGGCCGAACGTGCCGCCGCCTTTCTCGAGGAACACCCCGATCAGCAGCTGGTTGTACTCGCAGGCAACCAGCACATCGCCTGGGGCAGTGCCATCCCGCAACGCCTGCAACGGCGCGTACCCGTGACAACAGCCAGTATCCTCAACAGCTGGGACGGCCCGGTAAAACCGGGACTTGCCGACTACCTGCTGATGCCGGAGAAGCAGACACTGCCACCCGGCGGAAAACTGGGCGTGGTGCTGAAAGACGAAAATGGCGCGACCACCATTTCCGTCGTCTTCAGCAAGGGGGCCTGCGAGGACGCGGGTGTTCAGGCCGGAGAACACATCACCGCCATCGACAACACAGCCATCAACAGCCTCACCGACCTGCGACTGGCGTTGTGGGAAAAGCAGCCCGGTGACACCATCAAGCTGGATACCGTGCGCAAGCGCCTGCTGTTGCCGGACAGGAAACAGAGCTACGACATCACGCTGCACTAACATGCAACAACAGCGAGGATTCATCGTCGGGCTGATCGCCATACTCTGGACGACCTGGGCGGCGGCGGCCCCGGTTCACCATTCACTTGAAGTGACATTACAGCCCGGCACGGCCGGCATCGAGGTGCGTGATAGCGTCAGCCTGCCACAGGGTCATCCGCCATCACTGACCTTTTCCCTGCACCCCGCCCTGACCCCGACATTGCCTGACGGCAATGCCCGCCTGGTCGAGCTTGCACCACAGGCCGACAGCAACCAGCCGGCAATGCAGGCAGCAGCCGGCAGCGCACCACGCCGCTACCGGCTGGACCTCGCACCGGGAGAAAACAGCTTCACCCTGCACTACACGGGCAGCATCGCGCACGCCCTGCAAAACCGGGGCGGGGAGTATGCGCGCAGTTTTCAGGAAACCCGGGGCATCATTTCAGCACAGGGTGTATTCCTGTCCGGCGCCAGCCTCTGGTATCCACAGCTGGACGACACGCAGCTCACCTTTGACCTGGTCGTCCATTTGCCGGACGCGTGGAAAAGCATGAGCCAGGGCAAGCTCCTCGACACGGGACCGGCCGCTGAACACTGGCAGGCCAGCAACCCGCAGGAAGAGATCTACCTGATAGCAGGCCCGTTTACCGCCTATTCAAGTGTCGACAGGGACATCACCGCCAGGGTGCTGCTGCGCGAGGCCGATGCCGCACTGGCACAGAAGTACCTGGATGCCACGCACGAGTACATCGCGCTTTATGACAGCCTGATCGGCCCCTACCCGTTCGATAAATTCGCCCTGGTCGAGAACTTCTGGGAAACCGGCTACGGCATGCCTTCATTCACCCTGCTGGGCTCACGCGTCATCCGTTTCCCGTTCATTCTGACCTCGTCCTATCCACACGAGATCCTGCATAACTGGTGGGGCAACAGCGTGTACGTGGATTATGACAGCGGCAACTGGTCCGAGGGCCTCACCAGCTACCTCGCCGATCACCTGATCAAGGAACAGCACGGTGCCGGTAGCGAATACCGGCGCAATGTACTGCAGAAATACACCGACTACGTCAGCCGGCAGGAGGACTTCCCGCTAACCGCCTTCCGCAGCCGGCACAGTGCACGCACCGAGGCGATCGGTTATGGCAAGACGCTGATGCTGTTTCACATGCTGCGCCGGCAACTGGGGGATGCGGCATTCAGGGAGGGTCTGCAGGCCTTCTATCGTGAATACCGCTTCAGGGTCGCCGGCTTCAGTGATGTACAGGACAGCTTTGCGGCCGTTGCCGGCGAACCGCTGGATGCCTTCTTTCAGCAATGGGTACAGCGCAGCGGTGCCCCGCAACTCAGCGTCAGCAAGGCACGCACAGAACCCGACGGCGATGGCTATCGCCTGACTGCCGAGATCGAGCAGCTGCAACCCGGGCCGGCGTATACACTGGACCTGCCGCTGGCCGTGCACATGGCGGGTATCGACCAGGCGTACCAGACCCGCGTCGCTATCGGCGAGAAGCGGCAGGGCATCGCCCTCTCGCTAAAGGCACGTCCGCTACAGCTGGACGTCGACCCGGAGTTCGACGTGTTTCGCCGTCTGCACCGCAACGAGATCCCGCCGGCCGTCAGCCAGGCCATGGGCGCGGAACGAGTACTGGTGATATTACCGGGCAAGGTGAGCGCAGAGCTGGCAAAGGCCTACCGTGCACTGGCGACGCGCTGGCAACAGGAAAAACCCGGTGATGTCGACATCGTGGTCGACAGCGACCTGCAGACCTTACCCGACGACAGGGCCGTGTGGTTGTTTGGCTGGCAAAACCGCTTTCGGCCACAGTTAAATACCGCACTGCAGGCGTATGACTTCAGCCTCAGCGACGACAGTGTGCGCATTGCAGGCACCACGCTGTCAGCGCAAGCACACTCGCTGGCCGTACTGGGCCGGCAGCCGAATAATCCCGACCAGGCACTGGGTTGGCTCGCCGCTGATAGCGCGGCCGCCCTTCCCGGCCTGGGACGCAAGCTGCCACACTACGGTCGCTACAGTTATCTCGGCTTTAGCGGCACAAATCCGGACAACATGCTCAAGGGACAATGGCCCGTGGTGAATTCCCCCATGTCGATGCGTGTACCGCAGGCAGCGGCCGCGCCCGTCAGTTTCAAGCCAGCGTCACTGGCACCGCGCAAGGCGCTGGTAGCGTTCGCCGAACCCTTTTCCGTTGAACGCATGCAACAGGATATTGCCGTTCTTGCGCATGATGATCTGGCCGGGCGCGGCCTGGGTACGGCGCAGCTGGATCGGGCGGCAGACTATATCGCACAACAGTTCAGGACGGCCGGCCTGCAACCCGGTGGTGATGACGGCGGCTATTTGCAGACATGGCAGCAACCGGTCGAGCCACTGGATACCGATGTGACGCTGCAAAACGTCATTGCCATACTGCCGGGCAGCGATCCGCGCCTTGCCGGTCAGAGCCTGGTGATCGGCGCGCACTACGACCACCTGGGATACGCCGAGGACAACGGCCGTCAGCAGGACCGTGGCCAGATACACCCCGGCGCCGACGACAATGCCAGCGGCATCGCCGTGATGCTGGAGCTGGCCCGCAGCCTAGAGGGCAAACCGCTAGCGCGCACACTGGTGTTTATCGCCTTCACCGGCGAGGAAAGCGGCAAGCTCGGTTCACGCCATTACATCCGGCATGCAGGCGCCTATCCGGTCGAGGACATCATCGCCATGCTCAATCTCGATACGGTCGGGCGACTGGGAGATCGGCCACTGATCCTGTTCGGCACCGGCACGGCGGATGAGTGGGCGCACATCTTCCGTGGTGCCGGCTATGTGACCGGTGTGGCGGTAAAGAGCGTGGCGGACGATTTCGGTTCCGGCGACCAGACGGCCTTTATCGAGGCCGGCATCCCCGCGGTACAGTTTTTCAGCGGCAGCCACGAGGACTTCCACCGGCCGGGAGACGTCCCCGACAAGATCGACCCTGACGGACTGGGCAAGGTCGCCAGGGTACTCAACGAAACAGTGCGTTACCTGGGAGAACGACCCGGGCCACTGCACTCGACACTCGCTGGTGCACACGCCGGCGCCCCGGCAACCCGGACATCATCGCGACGCGTCAGCTTCGGCACGCTACCGGATTTCACCTACACTGGTACAGGTGTCCGGCTCGACGACGTCAACGCCGGCACAGCCGCGGAGCGCGCCGGGCTGCGCCGGGGTGACATCATCACCGTGGTGAACGATACCCCGGTCAACGACCTGCGTGGCTACTCGGACGCACTGAAGAAACTCGATCCCGGGGATGAGATACGCGTGCACTTTCTGCGCGACGGTATTGAAAAAACACTGAGCACACAGGTGACCGAACGCTGACCCTGCAAGCCCTACTACGGATAACACCATGAACTACAAACACCTGAAATACTGTTCCGGCCTGCTCCTGCTGGTTGTCCTGCAAACCGTTTACGCGGGGGACAACAACACACCCGCTGTTAAGGTCGAACCGCTGGCCGGTGAAAAACACTTCAGCAACCTGCACCAGCTGACCTTCGGCGGCCAGAACGCAGAGGCCTACTTCTCGCACGACGGCACGCAGCTGATCTTCCAGTCGACACGCGACGACCTGGAATGCGATGCCATCTTCCGGATGCGCAGCGACGGCAGCGACATCCGCCAGGTGTCATCGGGCCAGGGCGTCACCACCTGCGCATTCATTGCGCCCGACAGTCGCTCCATCATCTATGCCTCGACGCACCTGCAACAGCAGCAATGCCCGCCGAAACCGGACTACTCGAAGGGCTATGTCTGGCCGCTGCATGCTGAATACGACATCTTCACGGCCGACCCCGGGGGCGGAAACCCGCAACCCCTGACCGACAGCGACGGATACGATGCCGAGGCGGTGTACTCGCCGCAGGGCGACCGTATTGTTTTTACCTCGCTGCGCAGTGGCGATCTCGAACTCTACCTGATGAACCCCGACGGCAGCGGCGTGGAACAGCTCACCGACCAGCCGGGCTATGACGGCGGCGCGTTTTTCTCGCTGGATGGAAAATGGATCGTGTGGCGCGCCTCGCGCCCGACGGGCCAGGCACTGACCGATTACCGCTCGCTACTCGACGAGGGACTGATCCGGCCCGGTAAGCTGGAACTCTACATCATGAATCTGGAGACACGTAGGCCGCTACGGCTGACCGACAACGGCGCTGCCAACTTCGGCCCTTACTGGCACCCCGACGGCAGGCACATTATCTTTTCATCCAACCTGCACGATCCGGAAGGACGCAACTTCGACCTGTACATGATCGACATCGACAGCCGCGAACTCGAACGCATCACCCGCTATGAAGGCTTCGACGGCTTTCCCATGTTCTCCCATGACGGACGCCAGCTGGTGTTTGCCTCGAACCGCCTCGGCAAGGTCCGGGGCGAGACCAACGTGTTCATTGCCGATTTCGTGCCGTAGCGGCAGCACCCCGTGAAAAAGGAGACAGACCTCTTTAGGTCCAGGGCACGGGATGTGAACCTGACGCAGGCGAAAAAAACCGGCGGAGACAGGTTGAGGGGGTAGTCTCCGCCGTCTGACTGCATCACTGTCGTATGCAGGTCCACAAGTCGCAACCGTCGCCTGACCTGGCGGGCACGTGCAGCAATTTCAGGAGGGCTTCACACCAAAGGGAGCGGATACATTTCGGCACCCGGGAACTTGGAAGCGCTATCGCAGACCGGGCAATCACTGATATTGAAAACCCGCCTCAGCCGCTGCCCCCGGGATGCGCTATGCCTGTGGCAGGCCCTCGCCGTCAGGCGCTGAGGGCGGCCCCTTCGGGTCGCGTTCAAGCTGCAGGGGCCCACGGAAATTAAGGTCGCGCTGCGGGAAGGGAATCTCGATACCCTGTTCGCGGAACGCGGCATCGATGGCAAAATTGAGATCGCTGATCACGCGCATGCGCTGGTCAATATTGGGAATGATGGCGCGCAACTCGAAGTTGAGCGAGCTGTCACCGAAGCCAAGAAACAATACGCCGGGATCCGGCAGTTGCGGGCTACCCTTGATAACATCTTCATTGTTTTGCGCGATACCGAGCAGCGTATCCCTGACCGCGGCCGTGTTACTGCCGTAGGCAACGCCGACCGGCACCTTGATCCGTCCCCATTGATTGCGTAGCGTCCAGTTGGTCACCTGGCCGGATATCAGATCCGAATTGGGCACGATCACCTCTGCCCGGTCAAAGCTCTCAATGATTGTCGTACGGATACTGATGCGCCTGACGTAGCCTTCGGTGCTACCGACGACAATCCAGTCACCGGTCCTGAACGGGCGCTCCACCAGCATGATGATCCCGGATACGAAATTGTTGACGACATTCTGCAGGCCGAAACCGATACCCACCGAAAGCGCACCGGCAATAATCGCCAGGTTGGTAAATTCTATGCCGGCGATCGACAATGCCACGACGATTGCAAGAGCCACGGCGACATAACCGAAGGTGGTGACCAGCGCTTCCCGCGCGCTACGCTCCATACGCGTCTTGGCGAGCCATTTCGAATCCAGTCGGGCCTTCATCCAGCGAGTCAGTGTAAGCAGACCGACGAAAACAAGAATGGCCCACAGCAGTTGACTGGGCACAATGGTCAGGCTGGCGACCTGGAAGCCTTCCCTGAAATGACGCAGGATTTCGCCAGTAATATCGTCGGCGTCCCAGAAGTGCAGCGTCAGCAGGGCAACGCCGGTCCACAGTGCCAGCTTGAGGAGCAGTCGTACCCAGTCCAGCCCGGGCACGTACTCGTTACCCTTGAGACCGATGGCCCCACGCAGCCTCCTTTGCCAGTGATAGCGCCCCGCATCCAGGCCATCGAACAGGTCCGAAAAAAACTGGTTCACCACCAGCGCGAGGCCAAGCAACGCGAGAGTCGCGGTGACACCTACTAACACCAGCCTGCCCAGGTTGACATAGCCAACCCAGCCGGCAGCCAGACCGCCCAGCAACACCAGGCTGACCAGCAGCGGGAGCGTCCACTTGTCCCGCCAGCCCTCGAGTCGGCGCAGCAGCCAGATAACCCAGATGACATTCAGAACCCAGACCAGGGCGATGATCTTGCGGGCCAGCAACCACATGGTCTCGTCCAGCAGTGCGTCCGCGTGGAGTTTCTGCCCCAGCCACCAGACCAGCACGACCAGGAGCAGCATACGGCTGCGCCGGCCGAGCGGCTGCGCGACGGCTTCCGGCAGCGGCAGGTAATAGGTCGCGGGTGGACAGGGACTGAGCACGGCCTTGATGCCCGCCGTGATAACGAAATAAGCCAGCAGGCCGTAAACCAGGCTGATGACAAAGGGCAGATCACCGCCCTCCCGGGGGATGACTGTCAGATAGGCGCTGACACCGCCCAGAGCGAGCACGATGGGTGCATAGCTGACGGCACAGGCGATAACCGCCTGCACCATGCCGGCGGATACCTCGTTTCTGTCAACCTCCATGCGGGCCGCCCGGCCCCGCAGTCGGCGCGGCAGGATTCGGCCAAGGATGAAGCCCAGCATTCCCATCAAAGCGGCACCGGCCAGATGACTGGGTCGGATCGTATCCCAACCCGTCGATTTCACCGCCAGTCGGGTCGAAAAGTCCAGCCAGAGTTCCGGGGCATCCAGGTTGGCTTTTATCACATCGAGCAAGGTGGGGCCACGGACCAGCAATTGCCGGACCTGAACGCCACGCAGGTAATTTCCCAGCCGGGACTGCAGGTCATCGATGCGCAGCAACATGAGTTTGCAGGTGGCAGCCCGCCCTTCCAGGTTGGCTTTACTGTTCTGCACATCCCCCAATTGACGGGCTATGTCAGGCGATAACAGCGTCTCGGCTTGATCGTCGGACTGAGACTCCGTGGACTTCCTCGCTTGCATATCTTTGTCTTTCCCGGGGCGGAGGATGGCAAGATCGTTCTCCAGCCGGGCAATCTGTTGCTCCGCCTGCGCTACGCAGTTCAATGCACCGGAACGAGCCGAAGCAAGTTCCTTTCCAAGCGCCTTCAGATCTTGCTTCGTAGCCGTACCCGCGGAGGCGAGCTGTTTTTCCATCCGATCGAGTGCAGCCTTTAACGGGGGAAGGGGGTCAGACCCCGGCGCTTGCGCTGCCTGTGCAGGCAGCAGTGGCACAAACAGCACCATCAGCAAGGCCAGAACCCGGCAGAACGCAAAGCGGGAGAGGAAAATGCTACTCACTGTGCAGATCATCATGTTTAAATCTCAAAGGTCGAAGCACAAAACATAAGCATAAAAATTTTTAGCCTGCCCACCAGAATAACAGAAGCTGAAAAATCACACTCGCTGCGATTCCAGACATTTAGTCCAAGATGCTGAACTTCCGGTTTGGGTTGCCAATTAAGCGATCGACGCAACACATGTATTAAATCGTTCTGCCGGAACAGCTTCAAATAACCCAAGCAATTCATCCGCGCAGATCAAGCACCTTGATTACCGGTGCAACGATAACGTCCAGCTCTGCATGCGCCTTGCGCAAGGCCGCCTCTACCTGCTCCGGCTTTGGCGCACAGGCAAACATAAACCCCAGGTAACTACTGCCCTCTGGCAGCGGGATCAGTTCGTAGCCCTCACGAATATTAATCAGGATATCTTCAATGAATGGAACGGCACGTGCACGGGTAATCCCTTCGATACGGCGCAGGCTTCCGGCCATTGTAATCGGAATCATCAATACGCCTGCGGCATCACTGTTGCGCTTGATAGAGAGTGGCTGCCCTACTGCATGTGCGATCACCAGGTCTTCCAGACAGTGACCGGTACCAAACCGAAGCAGGCGCGCGCATTCACCGCCAATGGTTCTTGCAGCCACTTCAATAATGGCACAAGCGGATTCACCAATACGCACTTCTGCATGCACTGCACCTTCGCACAACCCGAGTCCGGCACAGGCATCCCTGACACACTGGATAATTTCCTGTTGAATCGCAGCTGTATGCCTGGAAGGTGTAATGTAATAAGTCTCTTCAAAGAAAGGCCCGTCCAGTGGATCCGGCTTGTCAAAGATCGCCAGCACATCCAGTTCGCCCCGCTGCAGCAAACCCTCAAGTGCCACTTCCGGACCCGATATGAAGCTTTCAACCAGCAAATGGGAGCTGACATAGTCATCCGCCATATCTTCAGCCGCGAGAATCGACTGAATCCGCAGGCAGGCAGATTTCACTTGCTGGCCTGTGTCAGCCCGCATCACTCCCCGGCTTGCCGATAACGATAGCGGCTTCACTACGCAGGGAAATGTGAGTCCCTCCAGTTGCGGCGCAAGGGCCCCGTTGAGGCTGACAACACGAAACCCGGGTACCCGAACACCCGCCGCCTGCAGTACTTGCCTGGACAGGTCCTTGCGGTGTGAATACTGCGCAGACTGCGGGGGGTTATGCGGGAGGTCCAGTGCCCGGGCAATGCGACTACCCAGCTCTACTGTAGTGTCATCCGTTGCGACGACACCGGCAAAAGGGCGTTCCCGATTCGCCCGTAACAAGTGCTCTAAAGCTTGCGGCGAATCCAGGTCAAT
>CAJQNP010000212.1 GCA_905479705.1 uncultured Gammaproteobacteria bacterium | reverse complement strand
CGGGTATTTATGTCTACGATGAGCTGCAGCGTTCGCGTGCGCTGGCATCACGCGATAATTTCCAGGCGCGTCTGCAGGCCTGTGGCTACGAGAGCATCACCACCGAGATCATCGATGCGCCGGTATTTTACTATGCGGAGGATTATCACCAGCAGTACCTGGCAAAGAATCCCGGGGGGTATTGTGGTCTGGGTGGGACGGGTGTGAGCTGTAATTAGATCCCGGGGCAGGTGCCGGCTTGTTTCTCATTAACACGTAAGTAATTGCTCTATCGTCATTCCCGCGCAGGCGGCAATCCAGATGTCGGCAGCATGAAAGAAAACCCTGGATTCCCGCCTGCGCGGGAATGACAAGGAAGTGGTTAAGTAATCAAATAGACAAGTACTGGCAAGACCTATACCTGGATTCCCGCTTTTGCGGGAATGACGTGTAACTCTTTGTCGCGGGTTATATGCCGGTTTACCGTCCGCTGAACGGATACAGCTGCGAACGGACAGGCTGTGCTGCATCGGGAAGCGTGTTTCGCTGCGCAATGCCGACCTGCAGCGGTGTCTTCTCAGGTGAAACGTAGGTAGCGAATATCCTGTCCCGGAGCGTGTGCTGGTGCCGTAGCTTTGTGTCTCGCTGATTGTCACGCTGTGATGCGCCGGGCCCATGAAGGCCGCGATCAGTGTCGGTTCCAATGGCAGTCCCAGGGCTGTCAGGCTGGCGAGCAGGGCCGCATTGCCCGTGAATAAGCAGCGGGTAGGCAAGGTAGCGATTGCCAAGACAGCGTGGTGATTTAGAGTAACCAACTGTATTGATAATGTTTTCGATGGGTTTTGGCCCCTCGGTGGCGGCTGGGCGCATGCTCCATGTTTACGCCGTAAACACAAGTGTAGACAGTGTAAACATAATTGCCTAGACTGCCCGCCAGGAGGAAGACATGACCCATCCGAAGGGTGCGCAGCCCTATCACCACGGTGACCTGCGCAATGCCCTGTTGCTGGCGGCCGAGCAGCTGCTGGCAGAACAGGGAGCGGCCAGCCTGAGCCTGCGTGCCGTGGCCAAGCGAGCGGGCGTCAGCCACGCGGCCCCGTACCGGCATTTCCGCGACAGGGCGGCGCTGTTGCGCGCACTGGCACAGGGCGGTTTTGAGCGTCTTGCCGGCGCGATCGAGTTGGCTGCCGGAAATGCCTCGCAAAACCCCGAGCAGAAACTGGTCGAGGCAGGTGTCGCCTATGTGCGCCAGGCCGTTGAGCGACCGGCGCTGACCCGGCTGATGTTCGGTGGTAGCGTCATGGTCGAGGATGACGCAGCCTACCGGCAGGCCTCGGCTGCCGCCTTTGAAGCGTTGCTGAAGATCATCGGGGAGGGTGTGGCTGCCGGCGTGTTCCGTGCACGGGACCCCCGTGAACTGGCGCTGGTGGCGTGGACGTCCATGCACGGCATGACCATGCTGATGACGGCTGGCCTGCTCGACAGTAACGCTTCGGGTAATGGGGGCATTGATGATCAGGTGCGCTCGATTGCGCGCAATGTCATTTACGGACTCTCGAAATAGAGCAATCCCGGCAGGTTTGTTAAGCTTCCGCCATGTCGCTGCGTCGCCGCCTGTTAACCCTGCTATCTGATGGTGAACACCATTCCGGTGAGGCACTCGGTGCTGCCCTGGGTGTGAGTCGCATGGCGGTGTGGAAACACATCAAGGCCTTGCACGAACTGGGTGTCGATATCTCGGTACAGCGTGGCAAGGGCTATCGTCTGCCGGCAACGCTCGAGCTGCTGGAACGTGAGCGCATCCTTGCAGCGATAGCGTCTCCATGTGCAAAGGCGATCAGCGATATCCACGTTCACCTGGAGGTTGATTCAACCAATAACTGGATACGCGAGGTGGCACTCAATGGTGCGGCCTCCGGTACGGTGTGTGTGGCGGAGATGCAGTCCGCCGGTAGAGGCCGGCGTGGACGTACCTGGGTATCGCCGTTTGCGGCCAGTCTCTACCTGTCGCTGTTGTGGCGCTCGAACTGTGGCGCCGCTGCACTGGGTGGTCTGAGCCTGGTAACCGGCATCGCGATCCTGCGTGCCTTGCAGTCGCTGGGTATCGAGGGTGCAGGGTTAAAGTGGCCCAATGACGTGCTTGCCGGAACTGACAAGCTGGCTGGCGTCCTCATCGATGTGGTCGGTGAATCGAACGGGCCCTGTGCGTTGATCGTCGGTGTCGGTATCAATATGAACATGCCGGGAGAAGCGGCGCATGCCATTGACCAGTCCTGGACCGACCTGCGCCGGCTGGACTGCGATACCGTGTTGTCGCGCAATGAACTGGCGGGGCGCGTGTTAACTGAACTGATCCCGGTAATGGAGTTATTCGAGCGGGAGGGGCTGCAACCCTTCCTTGACGACTGGCGTCGTTATGACCTGGTCAGTGGTCAGCGCGTTGACCTGTTGCTACCCAATGAACGGATCAGCGGTACGGCCTGCGGTATCGACGACGGCGGCGCGCTGCTGGTGAATACCCGGGACGGTCGGCGGCGATTTCTCTCTGGCGATGTCAGCCTGCGGGTGGCGTCATGATGTTGCTGGTGGATATCGGTAACACGGCCGTCAAGTGGGCGCTGCACGGGTCCGGCGACGGGGTTCAGGGCGGTCGCATTATTCACCACGGGCACGACATGGCTACTGCCTTCAGTACGGCCTGGGGTGCGCTGCCAGGCCCCGGGCGCATCGTGGTTGCCAATGTCGCCGGCGATACGGTCGCCGCTTCACTGGCGGACTGGACGGAGATGCACTGGTCGTTAGAACCGGAATTTATACGCACAGAGAAGGCCGCGGGCGGTGTAATCAATGCCTATGACATTGCGACGGATCTTGGCGTGGACCGATGGGCGGCCCTGGTCGGTGCGCACCACCATGTCGATGGCCCGGTATGTGTGATTGACTGTGGCACGGCCATCACCATAGACCTGTTGTCGGCCGAGGGCCAGCACCTCGGGGGTGTGATCCTTCCGGGGGTGGGACTGCTCAAGGGGGTGCTGCTGGAAGAAACCGCCAACGTTTTGTCGTCGCAGGGTGAGCGCACGCCGGAACCCGTAGCAACGAATACCGGGGCAGGGGTACATAACGGGGCTGTCCATATGGCCGTGGCCGCGATCGATCGCATCGTCGATAGCCACGTTGCCAGTCAGGGGGATGCACTTGAACTCGTCATTACCGGTGGCGATGCGAGCGAGATGCTGACATTATTAGCGCGCCGTGTACGGCATGAGCCCGAGCTGGTCCTCAAGGGGCTGGCGATACTTGCCGGAGAAACCTGATGCGTCACCTGGTATACCTGTTGCTGGTAGCAAACGTGGTATTTTTTGGCTGGAAGCTGTTCGAGACCCAATCACCTGAACCCCTGGTGCGCGCAATGCCGCCCCTGCCGGACAATGTGAGTCGCCTGGTGACCTTGCAGGAACAGCAGGCCGCTACGGCCGGTGAACAGGTCGTCACCGATCTCGAGACCCTCACGGCAGAACAACCACCGGGCGCCGGTGCCGTGCTGCAATGCCAGGCGCTGGGGCCGTTCCTGGCGGTCGATGCCATGCGGCCGATTGCGGCAGAGCTGGGTGAGCTGGGGCTGCAACCCGAGCAGCGCCAGGTCGAGAGCAAGGAACTGGTCGGTTTCTGGGTGTACCTGCCGGCCATGCCCCGCGAGGAAATTCGTACTGTGACGGCGACGCTCGAGGACTACAACGACAAGGAATACTACGTCGGCAAGGGCAATTTTATCTCCCTGGGGACCTTCAAGAGCATGGAGCGTGCGGAGCGACGTCTGCAGTCTGTCCGCAAGATGGGGCTGGAAGCGACGCTGGAAGAGCGTTTCGCCACACAGACCAGCTTCTGGCTGGATATCCAGAGCAATGGCTCGGCCACGGAACAGCTGCAGCGCATCGCCGAGGGCAATTCGTCACTGCAACTGGTGGATCTGGCCTGTTATTGAATTGCGGCAGGCCGGGCATTTCAATAGAATAGGCCGCCTTGCCAGAAACGGGCAAGATGCCGGCGTAGCTCAGCTGGTAGAGCGCTTCACTTGTAATGAAGATGTCGGGGGTTCGACTCCTCTCGCCGGCTCCACCATACAAAGGGTTTCCTGATTTCAGGAAGCCCTTTTTTTATGGTCATGGCGCAGCAGTCCAGGCCCGCCACAACAGGTCCTGCTGCGACTCACGAGTGAACTCGGTCGTCATTTCCCCATGGGCACTGGAGGGTGTTTGTCGATCATTCAATATGAATGAGATTCCAGCATCCCTGGAATGAGCCGTTTTAAGTCCCTGGCAGCCCTCAGGGTAAGGTGTGTCTGGCCGCTAAACCTGTGGTTGATATCAAAAAATCACTGAGGGAAATATGACGCACAAGGCCACGCAACAAGAAGAACTGGAACGAATCGATAC
>CAJQNP010000211.1 GCA_905479705.1 uncultured Gammaproteobacteria bacterium | reverse complement strand
GGTTGTACCCTGCAGGCGACTTCGCCGTAGACTGTCAGCCATGAACAGGCTGAAAGACCCGATTCTCCTGGTGCTGCTGGCCCTGCTCGGCCTGACGGTCGGCGCATTCTTTCTGGGCGCCTTGCCCTACCCCTTCGGGATTCTGATTCTGCTGGTGTTTATCGTCGCGCGGGTGCTTTCCGGGCGGTGAACAAGGAGGTGAATATTGTTACTACGATTTCTGCTGCTGGTGTTTTGCCTGGGCGGTGCCGGCGTCATGGCTGAGCAGCCATTGATTCTCGATGACCGGGCGACGCCTAACTTTGAATCTGCGCTGGGTACATCATGGCGGATGGTGACTGATGGTGTGATGGGAGGCGTGTCGACCGGCACACTGACCACGGCAGCCATCAATGATCGTGACTGCCTGCGTATGCAGGGTGACGTGCGCCTGGAAAATAACGGCGGATTCGTGCAGGCCGCACTGCAGCTGGACGACACCGTCGCAGAAGATGCCTCGGGCTACAGCGGTATCGCGATCGACGTGTATGGCAATAATGAAGCCTACAACCTGCACTTGCGAACTGATGACCTGTGGCTACCCTGGCAATCCTACCGTGCCAGCTTTCAGGCAACCGACAGCTGGCAAACAGTGCGGCTGCCGTTTGCGGAGTTTGTAGCGTACAAGACGAGCAAACCGCTTGACCTGACCGAACTCGAACGTCTCGGCCTTGTGGCAATCGGACGGGCCTTCAGCGCAGACCTGTGCATCGCGCGACTGGAGTTTTATTGAAGCACCCGGCGATTGTAGGGCCGAATTTATACGATTGTAGGGCCGAATTTATTCGGCCGTAGGCGGCGAATGGCCGAATGAATTCGGCCCTACAGGTCAGACATTCCCCGGTGGCAACGACTGTCGCAGGAGCGCTTTGCAAGCGCGACCGGGCACACCCCTGTCGCGGACACGGTCCGCGCCGACAGAGAACACTGCGCCAATCCGACCCACGCACTGTAGGGCCGAATTCATTCGGCCGCAGACGACGAATGGCCGAATGAATTCGGCCCTACAGGCCAGACATTCCCCGGTGGCAACGACTGTCGTAGGAGCGCTTTGCAAGCGCGACCGGGCACCCCCCCTGTCGCGGACACGGTTCGCGCCGACAGAGAACACTGCGCCAATCCGACCCACGCACTGTAGGGCCGAATTCATTCGGCCGCAGACGGTGAATGGCCGAATGAATTCGGCCCTACACGCCAGTCATTCCCCCGTGGCAACGACTGTCGTAGGAGCGCTTTGCAAGCGCGATTCGCGGCTGCAAGCCGCTCCTACAGGTTGATCAAACGTCTGCAATAAGAAATCAGCAGGAGCGCTGTTCAGTGCGCGATCAGGACAACTGCGGTGCGACAAAGACGATCAGCAGTTGCAGGACACCTGCGGCAAATACGGCGGCCAGCAGGTCGTCGATCATGATGCCGAAGCCGCCGCCGACCTTGCGATCGAGTACCCGGATCGGCCAGGGCTTGGCGATGTCAAACAGGCGAAACAGGGCGAAGCCGGCAATGACCCATGGCCAGCCCGCTGGTGCAAAGGTCATGGTCAGCAGGTAACCGACGATCTCGTCCCAGACGATTGCCGGGTGGTCGTGCACACCCATGCGCTTCGCCGTGTGTTCGCAGATAGGGATCCCGATAATGAATAACACGGCAACCAGTGCGAGATAGATCGCAAGCGGCAGCGGCTCCATCAACAGGTACAACGGGATCGCCGCCACGGTACCCGCGGTGCCCGGCCCCTTCGGTATCAGGCCGCTGCCAAAACCCAGCGCGAGAAAATCCAGCGGGTGTCGCAGCAGGCGCGCTGACAGTTTCTCCGTCACGGCGTCTCACCGAAATGCTGGTAACCGCTCGAGGCCGGCCGGTAGTCCTCACCCGCTGCATTCACACAGCGAACACCCGGTGCCGCCTCAATGACCCCGATGGCCGTCGCCTCGACCGACACGGCAGCGAGCGCCTGTTGCGCGGCCTCACAGGCCTGCGGCGGAACGGTAAAACACAACTCGTAATCATCACCCGCAGACAGCGGCAACTCGTAATGCCATTCAGGATGCGCATTCGCGCTCTGTTGCATCGCCGCATTGAATGCCGCCGAGCGTGGCAGGTCATCGATGTTTATTGATGCACCCAGTTGTTCGGCCGCCAGCAAGTGCCCCAGGTCCGCCAGCAGCCCATCCGAAATATCAATGGCGGCACTGGCATGCCCGCGCAGCGCCTGGCCGGCGGCGATTTGTGGTTCCGGGAGGTCCAGTCGCTGGCGCAGGCGGTCGTCGGCCTGTTCGCCCAGGCACAGCGCCAGCCCGGCATCGCCCAGCGACCCGGTCACGTAGATGCGATCACCGGCCCGTGCCCCGCTGCGGTGAATGGCACAACCCCGCGGCACACTGCCGTGCACCTGCACGGTCACCGACAGTGGCCCGCGCGTGGTATCGCCGCCGACCAGCTGCACATCGTGGCGCTCGGCCAGTTGAAAAAAGCCCCGTGAGAATTCATCCAGCCATGCCGCATCGTTGTCCGGCAAGGTAATCGACAGGGTCGCCCACAGCGGATCGGCACCCATGGCGGCAAGGTCACTGAGATTCACGGCCAGCACCTTGTGGCCGATGGCAGCGGCAGCGGTGCCCTGTGAAAAATGCACCCCGGCTACCAGTGTATCCATGCACACCACCAGCTCACTGTCGGTGGGCGGATGCAACACGGCCGCGTCATCACCGATACCGGTGATCACATCGCTGCGTCGGGTTTTCTGCCGCTGGAAATAACGGCGAATGATCTCGAACTCGGTGTCGGACATTCCCGCGTCAGCGGCCCGCGGACTGCTTGCCCGCCCTGCCGCATTCGGCCGCGCGCAACTTGTGCGCCGCCTTGTCGAGCACACCGTTCACGTAGGCATGGCCCTGCTCGGCACCGAATTTTTTGGTGAGTTGCACGGCCTCGTTGATGGTGACCTTGTAGGGAATGTCGGGTCGATACAGCAACTCGTAGGTCGCCAGGCGCAGCACGGCACGCTCCACCGGGTCGAGCTGCTCGATCGGACGATCGATATACTCGGCCACGGTGTCATCGACAACGTCGACCTGCTTCGGCAGTTCGCTGAGCAGTTCAATGAAATATTTCTGGTCGGCCTTCGAGAAGTCCTCGTTCTCGAGGAACTGGCGACGAATCAGCGGCAGGTCGGTGCCGGACAGGTCCCACTGGTAGAGCGCCTGCATGGCATAGCGTCGTGCACGGGCGCGTTCGTGGGCGGAAAAATTCATGGTCGGCACGTAAGCAACTAGCCTTCGATTCCGCGCAGCAGGTTGATCATCTCGATGCTCGACATGGCAGCCTCGGCACCCTTGTTACCGGCCTTGGTGCCGGCGCGCTCAATGGCCTGTTCGATGCTGTCCACGGTCAGCACACCAAAGGCAATCGGAACATCGTATTTAAGCGATACGGAAGACAGGCCCTTGGTGCACTCGCCGGCGACGTATTCAAAGTGCGGGGTGCCGCCGCGGATCACTGCGCCGAGCGCAATGATGGCATCGTAACGTTTCGCTGCCGCGAGCCGCTGTGCAGCGATCGGCATCTCATAGGCGCCGGGTACACGAATAATATGCAGATCGCGCTCGTCAGCACCGTGACGCTTCAGGGTATCAAGTGCGCCCTCCAGCAGGCTCTCCACCACAAAGCTGTTGAAGCGCGAGACCAGCAATGCAATACGCGCATCACGAACCACCAGGTCACCTTCTATCGTTGTTACTTCACTCATGTCACTAGTCCTTGGAGATAGTTCTGTTCTTGATAATTAGAGCATCTTGATAATCAGCGCATCTTACGTCATTCCCGCGCAGGCGGGAATCCAGAAAATCCACCACCGCGGCTACCCACTAGCGGATTATTCGCCACCCTCACCCTACGGGCCGCACTTCGGACGCTCAAGGCGCTGCGCGCTTCTGTCCCGCGTACGCGGGAATGACGCGAGAAGTATTTCATTGCCAGGCTTATGAAACATACTCGACCACTTCAAGCCCGAAACCCGCGATACCGTGCACGATCTTCGGCGCACTCAGGACGCGCATCTTTTGCACGCCCAGGTCCGCGATGATCTGGGCACCGACACCGTAGGTGCGCAACTCGGTCGGCTCGGCCGGTACATGCTCCTGCTCGGCCTCATCCGGCACATGATACGCCTTAATCTGTTCCAGCAGTGCCCCGGGTTGCTCGGTCGGGCGCAGGATAACGACCACGCCGCCACCCTCCTCTTCGACCCGTTCCAGCGCCTGGCGCAACGGCCAGTGCTCACCCTCGAGCTTGATGTCGACCAGGTCACTCAGCGTGTTCTGCAACTGTACACGCACCAGCGTCGGCTGATCCGGCTGGATCTCGCCTTTGACCAGCGCAAGGTGCACTGCCCCGTCAATGGAATCAAGATAGGCGTGCAACTGGAAATCCCCGTGCTCGGTGGCCAGCATGGTCGTGGCAACATGCTCAACGGTCTTTTCGTTCTCGATGCGGTAACGGATCAGGTCCTCGATGGTGCCGATCTTCAGGCCGTGTTCCCTGGCGTAGATCTCCAGGTCGGGACGACGCGCCATGCTGCCGTCTTCCTTGAGGATCTCGACAATCACGGAAGCGGGTTCCAGCCCGGCGAGGCGTGCCAGGTCACAGCCGGCCTCGGTATGACCGGCGCGCGTCAGTACACCACCGGGTTGCGCCATCAGCGGAAAGATATGCCCGGGCTGCACGATGTCCGACGGTTGCGCATCCGGCGCCACTGCAGCCAGCACGGTGCGTGCGCGGTCCTGTGCGGAGATACCGGTGGTCACGCCTTGCGCCGCCTCGATGGACAGGGTGAAGTTGGTTGAATGCAGCGAGGTATTGCTCTGCACCATCAACGGCAGGGCCAGTTGTTCACAGCGATCACGCGTCAGGGTCACGCAGATCAGGCCGCGACCATGGCTGGCCATGAAGTTGATATCTTCCGGACGCACGTGGCTGGCCGCCATGACCAGGTCACCCTCGTTTTCGCGGTCCTCGTCATCCATCAGGATGACCATGCGACCGTTGCGAATATCCTCGATAATTTCTTCTGCAGTGTTAAATGACATAATTCATTTTTACCAGTAATTGTAAGCCGGCCTGCCCCATCTTCATCCAGTTACACGCCGGGGGGCGGGTTTCGATACAGGGAAACCCTGTTCAGTTCATCATTGCGGGTGCAGCGTAGCGAATAACCGCAATCCAGCAATCTCTATTCAATATGTTATGGATTCCCGTTACCGCGGGAATGACCAGCAACGCTCATGACCAGGGTATCCTCAAGCTGGCAATCTTGTCCTGCTCCTTATCCTGTCCTTAACCAGAATCCACCAGCAACATACTGTGCGGGCTTCGTCCCGCACTTAATACATAGCCCTTGCGACAGTCACCCGATCAGCCGCCGTCATTTCCCTGCAAAGCCGCAGGACTCCAGCATCTCGCGGGTAATCTGTCCCTGGTTACCCGGCTGCGCCGCGGCATCACCCTGCAACAGGCGCTCCAGGTAGCGCGCCACCAGGTCAACCTCGAGGTTCACCTCGCGGCCGGCGCGGTACTCGTGCAGGGTCGTCTCGGCCAGGGTATGCGGCACGATATTCAGCTCAAAGACCGCACCGTCCACGGCATTCACGGTCAGGCTGACCCCGTCGACGCAGATCGATCCCTTCACGGCGATATACCGCGCCAGCTCGGCGGGTGCCTCCACGCTGAACTGCACCGAGCGGGAGTCCTCGTTACGCGCACGCACGCTGCCGATGCCGTCGACATGACCACTGACGAGGTGACCACCGAGGCGCGTCTCCAGTGTCAGCGCCTTTTCCAGGTTGACGGCGTCACCCGTCGACATCGCGCCCAGCCGGGTACAGCGCAGCGTTTCAGCGGACACGTCGGCCAGAAAACCGTGTGCTGTTTTCTCTATCACCGTCAGGCAGACACCACTGACGGCAATGCTATCACCGAGTTCGACATCGTCCATCGGCAATGCACCGGCAGCGATCGACACGCGCATGTCACCACCGTGCACGTCCATGGCGCTGATACTGCCAACGGCCTGTATGATTCCGGTAAACATAAATTCTGCCCCGTATTCCGTTTGTCCTGTTGCAGGGGCACCTTGCAGGCGCGAATATCGATTCAACAAAATTCGCGCCTGCAAGCCGCTCCTACACGCTATTCCAGTTCGCCACCGAGGCGCTGGCGCGCCAGCCCTCACCAGCCGCACGTCTATCGGCAGATTCAGGCGCGCTCGCGAAGCGCTCCTGCAATTAACAACCCGGCACTACTCTCGCCTTGT
>CAJQNP010000210.1 GCA_905479705.1 uncultured Gammaproteobacteria bacterium | reverse complement strand
CCGCCAGCTGCTGGATTAACGGGTGCTTGCCTGCCGCCTCTTCGACAGCCGCATCTGCAGCGGCGACCGCCTCCCTCGCCTCGACGCGTCCCTGGCGACTGGAAAGTTCTTCCAGTAACGCGATTCGAGCATTGATTCGCTTGATTGATGCAGCCTCCTGATCGCGCTGCGCCTCGAGCCAATCGACCTTGAAGGGCAAGGTCAGCAATTCCTGGTCAAGCAGGTTGATTTCGCTGCGCAGGGCCGCAAGCCGCGCATCCTGTGCCCAGCGCCTGGCCTCGGTGACCCAGGCCAGTTCGCCTTCAGGTGCCGGCGCATTGCGCTCGGCCTCAAGATCCTTGCGCGCCTGCTTGGTGCTGGCGAGCGTCTTGGGAATGACAGACGGGCGTGTCTTGCTGGTTTCCAGCTGAGTTTCAATATCGGCCAGCTTGGCCTTGACTGCCGCCAGGTTGGCCTTTTCCTGCAGCAACTCACGCTCGATATCCTCAAAGGGAGACTCGCGGGTGACAGTCAGCTTGACCTCGGGGGGCACACTGGCCTGTTCTTCCAGAACGGCACGAATCTTCTTGGTCATCTCCGGCGCCGATTCACGCAGCCGGATGTATTCCTCGGTGGTTACCTTGTTATTGCGGGCTGTCTCGAGATTGGCCAGCGCCTTGTTAATCATCTCGGTAATCGATGAGCGGGTTTCCTCATCCAGGCTCTTTGAGGACTCTACTTCCATGAGCCGTGCATTCAGCGTCTCTGCATTCACACTGCCGGAAGAGGGTTCCACAACATCAGCGGACGCCGCCGTATCAGCTGACCATGCATTCTCTACAGGCAACAGCAGCAGGCAGGCAGACAACAGCCAGAACAGCATTGCCCGGCGGGTTACTTCAGGTACAAACCGGTCACGATGGTTTCCCCGACAGCAATGGAATGCGGGTATGTTCAAGTTACTCATTAATTCCTAGTCCAGGTAACGTGCCTGCCACTCGAGGTAACGCGCATGCACATGTTTGGTAAAGGCAACCTTGTCAGAAAAGTCAGCCGGGTCGATGGCATCGTATATATAGTAGTTAACCCGGTTGTTCCGCGTCGTCATCATGTGCCAGATCTTGTGTAGCAGGGTTTGCGGCTCGCGCCATTCGAAATCATCCTGTGACTCATAATGCAGGAACACCGGCAGAATCGGAATCCCGGTGCGCAATGATATATCGAAGGCGCCGTAGCGAAAGGATTCGAATATGCGCCGCCCCTTGCAGCCGCCTTCCGGATAGAGGGCAATGTTGATACCGCCAAGCAGCTTCGTCTCTATCTCTTCTGCAGCGGCGCTGCGCGACTCGCGCGACTCGCGGTGCACATAGAGCGAACCGGATGCCGTACTGATGCGCCCCACCAGCCACCAGTCCTTCACCTCGATCTTTGCCAGCGAATGTACCGGGAACACCGCCGGGATACCGATATCCTCGAATGCGGAAGGATGGTTAGCGACCAGGATGTAGTGTGACGGCAGGGCCCGGGTGTTCTTCTGGTGAACGCGCAGGTCAATACCGAGGGCGCGTACGAAGGCGCGGCACCAGACCCGGAACAGTGGAAAGTAAAATCCCTTGATAAACGCGCGGGGCAGGTAGGACAGCAGGTAAAGAAACAGCGTCAGCACGGTCAGTTCAAGCCAGCAGATGAGTCGCCACACGAGCCGCGCCACTGTTTCGATCAAGGTCACTCTCCCCTTCTCAACAAGCCACTTTCAGCTTACCCAAACACCCGGCAGAAACACACAGCGATTCATGCTGACCGGACGGTGACGCGACAGGCGGCCACAAACACACCACAGCCGCCTGATTACTGCTATTGCGTTTTATTCATAGATTACAGGTTGATAGCGAATAATCATAGAAACATATTGATTTGACCGACCGGTCAACTATACTCGATGCATGACAGAATCCATAGACACCCGGCAACGCCTGCTTGATGCAGCCGGGGAACTGATCCACGCAAGCAGCTACCGCGAGGTCGGCGTACAGCAGATCTGCGACAGGGCCGGCGTCAGGAAAGGCAGCTTCTATCACTTCTTTCCCTCCAAGCGCGACCTGGCACTCGCCTCGCTGGACCAGTCGCATGACTTTGCACGGGATAACATTTTCAACACCTCGTTTGCCGATGACCTGCCGCCGCTGGAGCGCATAAAGCGCTTCTTCGACGCGCTGTACCGTTTTCATCGCGACATCAAGCAGAACACCGGGTTCGTGCTCGGTTGCCCCTTCGGCAATATCGGTAACGAGATGAGCGCCCAGGACGAGGTACTGCGCAGCAAGGTCGACCACATCCTGTCGAGCTGCGAGCAGCCTTTTGCCCGGGTCCTGCAGGAAGCCGTGGCACGCGGCGATCTGCCGGACATCGATATCGAGGCCTCGGCCTGCGCCCTGTTTGCCTATACCGAGGGCGTCATGCTATACGCCAAGACACGCAACGACCCGGAACTGATTCGCGAGCTGGGCGAGCGCGCCCTCAACCTGCTGACACCTGCAGCATCCCGATAAAACCTGCCTGAATACAGGAGAACACCATGAGTAGAGATAATGCCAGCCTTGCAGAGCGACTGGGCGAAACAGTTGAAAGCTTCATGTCATCGCTAGCGGATGAGGACGCACGGATTACCGGTGGCAGCTTTGAAAAGCTGGCCGCGTCACAGACGGCCGAGAATGCCCTCGCGGTTGGCGACAGCGTGCCCGATTTCACCCTGCCAAATGTCACGGGCGACCCCGTCAGCCTGTACGGCCTGCTCAACAAGGGTCCCGTGGTTGTGAACTTCTACCGTGGCGGCTGGTGCCCCTTCTGCAATCTCGAGTTGCAGGCCCTGCAGGCACGCCTGCCCGAGATCAGGGCACTGGGTGCCACCCTGGTTGGCATCTCGCCGGAAACGCCGGACAACTCGCTGACCGCCATCGAGAAACACCGGCTTGAATTCGAGGTGCTCAGCGATGTCGGCAACAAGACGGCCCGCAAGTTCGGGCTGCTGTTTACGGTCTACGAGGAAATGCGTCCGCTGTACCTGAAATGGGGACTGGATGTACCCGCCTCGAATGGCGATGACAGCTGGGAGCTGCCGGTCCCGGCAACCTACGTGATTGACAGCAATGCCGTGATTCGCGCCGCGCACGTGGACAAGGA
>CAJQNP010000209.1 GCA_905479705.1 uncultured Gammaproteobacteria bacterium | reverse complement strand
GATAGACTTCTTCCATCTCGTTCAGCCCGTTCCAGAGTCGTTCGCGCAACACCTGGATGCGCCTGGCCTCCGTGGCCATCTCTTCACGTGCGATACGGAATGCCTCACCCATGCCGGCGATCTGGTGCGTCGGCAGCGTACCGGAGCGCAGGCCGCGTTCGTGTCCGCCGCCGTGCATCTGCGCCTCCAGGCGCACACGCGGCTTGCGGCGCACGTACAGGGCACCAATACCCTTGGGCCCGTAGACCTTGTGTGCGGAAAAAGACATCAGGTCGACCTTGGTCTTTTCCACGTCGATGTCAACCTTGCCGGCGCTCTGCGCGGCATCTACATGAAAGACGATCTTGCGGTCACGACAGATTTCACCGATGGCATCGATATCCTGTATCACGCCGATCTCGTTGTTGACATGCATGATCGACACCACGACGGTATCGTCGCGCAATGCTGCTTCGAATTTTTTGAGGTCCAGCAATCCGTTCGGTTCCGGATCCATGTAGGTCACCTCGTAACCCTCGCGCTCCAGCTGGCGGCAGGTATCCAGCACGGCCTTGTGCTCGGTCTTCAGCGTGACAATGTGTTTACCCTTCTTCTGGTAGAAGTGCGCCGCACCCTTGATCGCCAGGTTGTTTGACTCGGTCGCACCGGATGTCCAGATAATCTCCTTGGGGTTGGCATGAATCAACTGCGCCACATCCCTGCGTGCCCGCTCGACGGCCTCTTCTGCCTTCCAGCCATATTCATGCGAGCGAGAAGCCGGATTACCAAACGTACCCTGGCGCGTGAGGTAGGTACACATTACCTCGGCCACCCGTTCATCAACCGGTGTCGTGGCCGAGTAATCCATGTAGATCGGTATGCTAATGTTCATCGGAAAATTACCTGCAGTGCGTTAACACGTTAAATTCAGAGACCCGTCTGCGAACCGGCAACGGTACCTGCTAATGTGGGTTCAGACATCGGGATTTCAAGTACCGATTGCTGACGTCTGACAACGGCATTGACCTTGTCGCGACGCAGAAAGCTCGCCAGGGTAATGCCTTCCATAAAATCGTGTATTTCATTGCCCAGCTTTTCCCACAGGGCATGTGTCAGGCAGCGTTCGCCCTCCTGGCAGTCTTCGTTACCACCACACAACGTGGCATCGATACCCTCGCCAATGGTATTGATGACCTGCGCTATCGAGATCTCGGCGGGGTTACGCGCCAGTCGATAACCGCCACCGGGACCGCGCAAGCCTTCAACCAGCCCGCCCTTTTTCAGATGCACGAACAGCTGTTCCAGGTAAGACAGGGAGATGCCCTGTGACTCGGAAATGCCGGCAAGCGTTACCGGACCATCATCATAGTGGATCGCAAGATCCAGCATGGCTGTCACTGCATAACGCCCTTTGGTCGATAACCGCATGAATAAATACCCGTCAGTGCACCCGGGAAGCTGAGGAAACCGGGCGATCTAATAACCTACTAAATTGCTCAGGTACTAAGTATGCGGGAGACCCGGAAAACGAGCAAGGTTTTGGACCTGCTCAGAAGAGATATACGAAACTGAAAAAACCTCAGGACTCAACGTCCAGCGCGGACTCCTGCGAGGTTACGGCGGCTGTTTCTGACGGTAAAACCACGGCGCCCTCGACAAAACGGTGTCCCTGCATCAGGCAAAAACCCAACCATTTTTGCAGGAATCGATTCATGTGCCATTTTTCAGACAGTGAGTAGCTGTTGAACATGCGGTTGTAGACCGCGTGGCGTTCGCCGCGACGCCGACCGCAGGCAATGACCTCGCCGACCTGGGCATCGTGGTACATGCGCACCTGCATGTCCGGCGCCGGAAAGCTGCCCTCGTCATCGTGAAAAATATAGGTAAGATTCAGCGTCGTGGTGAACTTGCAGCGCTCGACGATTGTGAGATGCAGATCGAGGACACCGGCAACGCGCGAGACAACGTGATTGTGGATGGTGTCGACATCCGGCACCAGGTTACGCAGGCGGATATAGTTGCACTCGTACAGTTCCATCAGTCCCGCGAAGTTGCGCGCGGGTATACCGTTGTAAAGGAAATGTGTCTCGTTGTTCAACATCAATCAATCATAGCACGTTAATGGTTTTCTAAAAAAATTGCAGCCGCTGTACTATGCTGCTATTTAAAGCGCTATCGGCGATAATACATCGACCTTGATCGGCAGCAGTTGCTTGACATACTGCGGCATACATGTTCTCACGCTGTTATTTATGTCTGACAAAAACATCCTGGACGCCCTGTTGCAGCAACTGCCCGGACACTGCGTGTTAACGCGCCCGGAAGAATTGCGGCCATACGAATGTGACGGACTGTCTGCCTACCGGCAGCTCCCCATGGTCGTGGTCATTCCGGACACGCTGGAACAGGTACAGGACACCCTGCGCCTGTGTGCCGAACACGCGGTGCCTGTCGTTGCACGCGGTTCAGGTACCGGCCTGTCCGGCGGCGCCCTGCCGCTGGAGAACGGTGTGTTACTGAGCATGGCAAAGTTCAACCGCATCCTCGACGTGGACGTACACAACCGTGTCGCAAGGGTGCAGCCCGGTGTAACCAACCTGTCGATTTCAAATGCCGTTGCCGTACACGGCCTCTACTATGCACCCGATCCGTCGTCACAGATTGCCTGCTCCATTGGCGGAAACGTGGCGGAAAATGCCGGCGGCGTGCATTGCCTGAAGTACGGCCTGACCACGCACAACATCCAGGCGCTGGAAGTGCTCACCATCGACGGCGAGCAACTCACTATTGGCGGTTCGGCACTCGACGCCCCCGGCTATGATCTGCTCGCCTTGCTGACCGGCTCGGAGGGTCTGCTGGCGATCATTACCGAAATTACCGTCAAGCTGTTACCCAGCCCGGAGATTGCACAGGTCGTCATGGCCGCGTTCGATTCCGTCGACGCCGCCGGCGCCGGTGTCACTGCAGTCATCGCCAGCGGCATCATTCCGGCCGGACTGGAACTGCTCGACAAGCCGGCCATCGATGCCGTGGAAAAGTTCATCCACACGGGCTACCCGCAGGATGCTGCCGCCATCCTGTTGTGCGAACTGGACGGCACACAGGCCGATGTCACGGCACAGATCAAACGCGTCAACCAGGTATTCAGGGACGCGGGCGCCATCGACCAGCAGGTCTCGCGCGACGAGGCGGAACGGCAGCGATTCTGGGCCGGCAGAAAGGCCGCCTTTCCTGCCATGGGACGCCTGTCACCGGATTATTACTGCATGGATGGCACCATCCCGCGCAAGCACCTGTCCCATGTGCTCAGCGAGATCGGCCGCATGTCCGCGGAGTACGGGCTACCGATCTGCAACGTCTTTCATGCCGGTGATGGTAACCTGCACCCGCTGATCCTCTACGATGCCAACAAGGCGGGTGAACTGGAACGCACCGAGGAACTCGGCGGCAGGATTCTCGAGTTATGTGTCGCCGTCGGCGGCACCATCACCGGGGAACATGGCGTCGGCCTGGAAAAGATCAACCAGATGTGCGTGCAGTACAACAGCGCAGAGTTGCAGCAGTTTCACGCCATCAAGGCGGCCTTTGACAGCAACGGGCTGCTCAATCCCGGCAAGGCGATACCGACCCTGAACCGCTGCGCAGAATTCGGCGCCATGCACGTGCACCACGGCGAACTGGCACACCCGGAACTCGAGCGTTTCTGAGCACCGACCATGCAGACCTGCACCTGCAGGGCCGAATTCATTCGCCCCCACCCACTGTCGCATCATTGTGCAGCGCACATTGCCATCACTGCAAACAACAGGAAAGGCCTGATCCATGTCTTTTGAATCCACCCTGCAGGAACGTGTCAAGGCGGCCGCCGAAACCGGCACCGCGCTGTCCATCCAGGGCAACAACACCAAGTCATTCTATGGTCGCACGACCGGCGGCGAGACCGTGTCGCTTGCAGACCACCGCGGCGTACTCGACTACACGCCCTCGGAACTGGTGATCTCTGCACGGGCAGGAACCCGCTTGAGCGAACTCGAGTCGGTACTGCAGCAGGAAGACCAGATGCTCGCCTTTGAACCCGCGCACTTTGGCGAGGCAGCGACCCTGGGCGGCACCATTGCCTGCGCCTTCTCGGGGCCGCGCCGCCCCTATGCCGGTGCGGCGCGCGACTTTGTCCTCGGGGCAAACTGTGTCAGCGGTACCGGCGAGTGGTTGCGATTCGGTGGCCAGGTCATGAAGAACGTGGCCGGCTACGATGTCTCGCGCACGCTGACCGGCTCACTGGGCACACTCGCGATACTCACCGATATTCACTTGCGGGTACTGCCGATTGCCGAGACCGAGGTCACCCTGCAGCTGGACTGCGACACGGCAACCGCGTTGCAGACGTGTAACGCACTGGCGACACGCCCGCTGCCGCTGTCTGCCGCCTGCCACCTTGATGGTCGCCTGCTGATCCGCCTCTCGGGCATGCAGGAAGGCGTGCAATCGGCCATTAAGGATATCGGCGGTGACGTCCTCGATGATGCCACCGCCTTCTGGACACAGCTGCGCGAACAGCAACTGCCGTTTTTTGCTGACGAGCGCCCGCTGTGGCGCATCGCCGTGGCGCCGGCAAGCGCAGCGCTGCCACTCGAGGGCGACACGCTGCTCGACTGGGGTGGTGCACAACGCTGGCTGAAGAGTGACCAGCCCGTGGAAACCATCCGTGCCGTGACGGCCGCCGCTGGCGGCCATGCCACCCTGTTTCGTGGCGGCGATCGTGGCGCTGATGTCTTTCAGCCGCTGACAAGCGGATTGCTGTCACTGCACCAGCGACTGAAGCAGGCCTTTGACCCTGCCGGCATCCTCAATCCCGGACGCATGTACCGCGAACTGTAATCATGCAAACCTCGCTGCCAACAGACCTGCTGGAAACACCGCTGGGCCGGGAAGCCGATGAGATCCTGCGTAACTGCGTGCACTGCGGATTCTGCAATGCGACCTGCCCCACCTACCAGTTGACCGGTGACGAGCTTGATGGTCCGCGCGGACGCATCTACCAGATCAAGCAGGTACTCGAGGGCCAGGCCGCAACCAGCACCACGCAACTGCACCTCGACCGCTGCCTGACCTGCCGCGCCTGCGAGACCACCTGCCCGTCAGGCGTCGATTATCACCGCCTGCTGGATACCGGCCGCGTACTCGTGGAACAGGCCGTGCCCCGGCCGCTCCTGGAACGGGCAAAGCGACGCCTGCTGCGCCTGTTGCTGCCCTACCCGTCGCGGTTTACGCCGGTTTTACGCATGGGTCAGCTGCTGCGCCCGGTGTTACCGGCCAGCCTCAAGCAGCAGGTACCGGCCAGGCAGGCCGTCAACACGGCAAGGCCGCGGCAGGCGCATGCGCGCACGGTGTTGTTGCTGGATGGCTGTGTGCAGCCCGCGCTGGCGCCGCAGATCAATCATGCGGCGCTGCGCGTGCTCGATGCACTTGGGATCAGCACGCTGCGTGAACGCAACAGCGGTTGCTGCGGGGCCGTCAGCTATCACCTGAATGCCAGCGAAGAGGCAAAG
>CAJQNP010000208.1 GCA_905479705.1 uncultured Gammaproteobacteria bacterium | reverse complement strand
AGCTCAAGGCTCAGACCGCGGCCGAGGTAGCCGAGAACACGCTGATCAGTCTTGGCAATTGACATGAAGTCAGATCAGTCAGTCGTTACCGACCATGTACTAGCTGCGTATCGGACGATTATTTCCGGAATCACTCAGTATCGGCTCCACCTCGGCATGCGGGCGGGCAATGATATGAGCAGCTACCAGACCGTCGCCGACGCGCTCGCAGGCATCCGCGCCTGCACGCACAGCAGCATTAACCGCACCGGTCTCACCGCGCACCAGGACAGTAACGTAACCGCCACCGACGAAGTCACGCCCGACAAGGCTGACTTCAGCAGATTTGGTCATGGCATCTGCCGCTTCAATGGCAGGAACCAGTCCGCGTGTCTCAATCATGCCAAGGGCTATTCCAGTGTTATCGTTAGCCATGGTCGAATTCTCCTGTTTAATCTGTATAGGTTAATAAACCGCTGTTTTAGGCAGCAGCCTTGGCTGCGTCACCACCAGTCGGCAACACCGGCTCAACTTCGCGGTGCGGACGTGCAATGATGTGTGCAGCCACCAGGCCGTCACCAACACGCTCACAAGCGTCAGCGCCGGCACGAACTGCTGCGTTGACAGCACCGGTTTCGCCACGGACCAGCACGGTCACGTAACCACCACCGACGAACTCACGCCCGATCAGGCGAACTTCTGCAGCCTTGGTCATGGCATCCGCTGCTTCGATTGCCGGAACCAGTCCGCGGGTCTCGATCATACCCAGTGCAATGCCGTAATTGTCATTTGCCATCTTACTATCTCCTAGGTTGTTGACTTGATTAACTTACTCTCGAAAAATCTACAACGGCTAACCCGTTGTTACTGTATTACCGGTCGACTGATCATTCTCAGCCTCCCAGAAATCGATAATGCCGCCGATGGTGAGATCGGTGAGAATCGAAAAATTCCCGGTGGCATAGCGTGCAGCCGAACCACTCATGGTGATGACCCAGTTACCCGGACGCACACCGACCGGGTCCACGGCAACCTGCTGCTTTCCATTACGATCACGCAGTACACGCAGGCTGCTATGCTCCAGTCCGAACGATCGGTTGGTACACACCAGCGTTTCCTCTGCCTGCATGATTTCCATCAGTCTTCTGCCTCGTCCGGCACCCAGTTGTCGATAATGCCGACAATGGTGAAATCACTCGGATACTTCGGATGGCCTGCCGCTTCGCGCGCCGCGGAACTACCTACAACAATCACCCAGTCGCCCGGCTTGGCACCGACCACGTCGACTGCAACCATCTGGACGCTGCCATCACGCACCACCTTCATGTGCTTGTGCTCCAGCGTGGGTATGCGATTGGTTGCCACCAGAGGCTTCTCTACCTGACATATCTTCATCAGTGTGCTCCTGCTGCCGCCGTTGTCTTCACCGTACAATCGAGGATCTCGATCCGTTCGCCGGTACTGATATCACGCACTACCTGCAGCGTGTGCAGCAGTCCGCGATCGACCAATTCGCTGTAACGGCTGTGCAATGCATCCGCCACCCGCTGGCAATGAGCCTCGGCGCGTTCCCGCGCACCTGGCACCTTGCCGTGATAATCAAAACGAACGACGATCGGCACCGGGAGTCCGTGTGCTACGTTCAGGCCGGTAAAGATACTGATACCGACATCCAGGTCCGTTGCCGCTTCCTCGACCGTGCTCATATACGAGAAAAACGTCAGGTTGCGCAGTTGTACTTCCTCGAAGCCGATGCCCGCACCGATAAAACGCTCCGCGTGACCGATATCGCTGTAGTGGCCGCCGTAATAACTGCGTACGTACTCGACCTGCGACATATTATTGGCAAGCAGGTATGTAACAAACTTCGCCATGCCGCCCGTCAGCGCCCTGCCGCGCTCCCCGACATGGTTCTCGATCCAGCGGGTCGCTTCGCTGGCACTCATACCAGCCGTCGAGTCGTAAACTGACAGGCTGTCGATATAGTTTTCCAGGTCGATCCCGCCATTGGCATCCGGCATGTGGATGCGAATACCGTCGGTGTCCGTGTCCATTCCGATCAGCAGACAATCGATAGATGCACCGCAGCAATGTGTATTTTCAACGGCCTCACGGAAACCGTTCAGGCGATCCAGCCCGCCTTGCGCGGCCTTGCCGGTATCCGAACCATGTGCCGCGCAACCCTGATGCTGCGGGTCGACCGAGCTGTGGTGGTACACCACGGCCTTCAGGTAGCGCGTTGGCTCATCCGCCGTATTAGGCCTGCCCTCACGAAAACGCACCAGTTCCGTGCGCACCCATTTTTCCAGGCTGTCCTCGATATCAAACATCGCACCGGCGTAGGAACGACGACGCACGGACTTGTACGGCAGACGCAGTACGTAACGAATCACGTGCGCAAGCCGGCCATCAGCACAGGGCGATACATCCAGTAAATGGAAACCGCATTCTTCCAGCCATGACTGGAACTGCGCCTCGCTGTTGTCACCGAGCGGGTCTCTGGTAAACACGTCATCACAGAAGCGGTGATAAGTCTCGAACACGCACCAGGCAAACAGGCTGCGCATGTCAAGCTGTTCAACCCAGGCATCACTCAGTAGCGTCGCCGGTAATTCGAAGCCGAGATGCTGATGCGCCAACCGCTGCGCCTGTGCCTCGAAATCAGGCTCGTGCTGCAGAGCGGAAATCTGTTTCAGCGTCGGCACAATTGAGTCAAACGCTTCCTTGACGCTGCTTTCATAGTTGTAGAGATGCGCATTTTCGTCGCCACGCGCCAGCGCATGACGTCCGCCGGAACGTGCAACAGCGCCCGTCGCGCCGGTTGCAACCGGAGACGAAGGGTTCGCACGGTCACCGGGACGGCGACGCGGTGCAACCGCGTAGCCCCGGTACCTGGTGCGACTGTTTCTGCTGCGTACGCTCAACATTGCACTCCGGTTCGCGGCTTAGCCGCGAGCACCTCCAGAATAGGTGACCAGTGAACCCTGATCGGTAGTGCCACTGCTGCCGGTGACCTTGCTGCTGGGATGTGGCACTTCCTCGTTGCGTTTCTGGGTCACAGCCATCGTGCTGGCCGGACCGTTACGCAGGGTCGGGTTACGCAGGTTCGCAGAACGTCCTTCGGTTCCGGTGACGTGCTCGTTACGTTCCCAGTCATCACCGGTGATTTTCAGACCCGCATCCTGGCCCTCGCCGGTAATGCGCGACTTGACTCGACCTTCAAATTCTTCTGCCACCACCGGGCGCATATCGTTGCCACTTATCGAGCCCTGTCCGTAGCGTGCTTCCTCGGTACCGCTCACCTTGCCAGGTGCCATACCGAACGGGCCGGTGATATGACCTGCCTCGTACTGGTTACCGGTCACGCCGGTAGATCCCAGCGCTTGCTGGGCACCGCCGGATGGCGACTGCACGCTGAACTGCTGCCATGGCGCGGTACCTGCTGCCTGTGGAAAATCCGGGCTGGCGGTATCCGCCGGCGTTGACGGACAGGCATTGGCATATTGGTCGGCGCCGACATACGGGGTACCCGTCAGCGGTTCGCAGGCACCCTTGCGGTCACCTGTCATTGTGCCGCCGACACCGGGCTGCTGACCGGTCATGGACGGACCCGGCGTACTGCGCAGCGGGCGCGTGCGGGCAACAGCAACTGCCGCCTGGTCTGTTGAACAAAATCCTTCCATCTGGTCGGTACCGGCATAAGGCGTTCCTGTAACAGCCTTGCAGCTGCCAGGCTCGTCGCCGGTGACACTGCCGGAACGACCGGTCATGGTACCGGTGACAACCATCCCCTTGAGTGTACCTGAGACACCGACCTTCTCATCCCGTGGTGGTTGCGGCGCATCCTTGCAGAAACTGCCGTACTGCTCCTGGCCGACGTAGTCATCGCCGGTCACGTTCTTGCAACTGCCGGGCTCATTACCGGTCATTTTATCGCGACGACCAACCATGGTGCCGGTGACGCTGCCGCCACGCAGGGTGGCGCTGACACCGACTTTTTGCGGTGCAGAACCGACATCTTCAGGCTGCTTGTACTGAGTACCAGTCAGCAACCGCTTCATTCCATATTCGTCACCCGTGACTCTCTCGGAGCGACTGACATTGGTACCTGTCATTGTCTTGCCCCTGGCAGTCTCGCTCTGTGCAACCTTGCGTGGCCCCTTGGCGAGAAATTCACCACAATAGGCCTGCGACTGCTCGGCGCTGACATACTCGTTACCGGTCACGAGCTTGCAGGTACCCGGCTCGTTGCCGGTCACGTTGCTACCACGCCCCATGCGGTTGCCACTGACACTGTTACCGTGAGATGTCTGCGTGACAGAAACCTTGCGGTGCGTTGCTGACGGATCACTCTGGCAGAAATTACGAAAAATATCCGCACCCAGGTACTCGGTACCCGTGATGCCACGACAGGTGCTTGGTTCATCACCGGTCACGCCGGGACTGCGACCCACCATGGTACCGGTTACCGTCTGTCCCTCGGATGTTTCGCTGGCGCCGACTTTCCACGGCTGACCTTCGGCCGCACCGGTTTCAGCAGCCTGTTTCTTGCGTACCTTGCCGCAGGGCCTGGTGTCGCACTTGCCCGACTTGCCGCTACGGCTGCGCTCTTCGCGCAGCGTTTTAGCCAGTTCACGACTACTCATATCCGGATTGGATGCACGTGCAGTCTGTGCTACAGACATACCGTTCTTGCTGATGCCGGCCTTGCCACGTGACGACGTGGCCAGACGCCGGGCCAGCGAAGCGGCGCGTCCAGCAGAGTGCCTGACGTTGACTTTCGGCGGGTTGCCAACAGACGGTTTTACCGCCAGTACAGGTGCCGGGACAGGTGCCGCAGATGCTGTCGCGGGTTGCGACGCACTGCTTGCGGAAGATGCCTGCAGCGCCTGTGCGGCAGGCGCCTGCTTGCCACCAGCGGTCAGCGTACGTACTCGATCTGCGCTCTGTACTGCTGACTTGCCACGTGTGGACATCGCCTTGCGACGTGCCAGTGATGCAGCGCGTGCATTGGAACCCGATGCTGCCGGTGCAGCAGCCAGTAGCGGTGCATACTGCTTGCGTGCCGGTGCAGACTGCGTGCGTGCCGGAGCAGGTTGCGTGCGCGCCGGAGCAGATCGCGAGCGGTCTTGCGTGGCTGCAGAGGACACCGTTGCCAGTGCCGCCTTGCCGCCGCTGCTCATAGCCTGGCGCCTGGCCATCACCAGTTCACGCGTGCTCTGTGTGGTCGCTGTTTGTGCCATTGTTAACCCCGTTGAATCAACGTTTCATCCAGTTAGCCGTGCCTGCAATCCACAGGCATGGTCAGCGGTTGTGTATCAGCTACGCCCCTCGAAGACGACAAACGCCGAACCCTGGCTCTGGGTGTAGTTGTCGTAGCCGGTCAGGCGCACGTGGTGATCCGGGAATGAACGGTGGCAGGCTTCCAGCTCAGCCATCACGGTGCCCAGGTCACGCTCACCGAAAAACGGCAGCTTCCACATGGTCCAGTAGTGGTCGAAAGAACGGCTTGGGTGTTCGTGCTCGATAGCCGGAGCCCAGCCATTGGAGAGGATGTAGGCGACCTGCGCCTGTATCTCGCTCTGGTCCATCTTGGGCAGGAAACCGAAGGTCTCGAGCGTGTTGCTGGTTTCAAAATTACCGATGTCAGAATTCTGCATTGTATTGTCCTCTTATAAATTCAGTGCGATGCGGTTGCTTACAGGACGCGGCTTAGCCCACGTCCAGCTTGTCAACAGTCTCGAACTCGAACTTGATTTCCTTCCAGGTCTCCATGGCGATGGCCAGCTCGGGGCTGGTGCGTGCCGCCTCGGTAAGGATGTCACGCGACTCCTTCTCGATCTCGCGCCCTTCATTGCGGGCCTTGACGCTGGCTTCCAGCGCGACACGGTTGGCGGCGGCGCCGGCAGCGTTGCCCCACGGATGACCCTGGGTACCACCACCGAACTGCAGCATGGAGTCATCACCGAAGATGGTGACCAGGGCCGGCATGTGCCAGACGTGGATACCACCGGAAGCGACAGCGAAGACACCCGGCAGGGAGCCCCAGTCCTGGTCGAAGAACACGCCACGTGCACGATCTTCGGGAACGAAAGATTCACGCAGCTGATCCACGAAACCGAGGGTGGAGTTACGGTCGCCTTCCAGCTTGCCGACCACGGTACCGGTATGCAGGTGGTCACCACCGGAGAGACGCAGGCACTTGGCCAGCACGCGGAAGTGAATACCGTGCTTCGGATGACGATCGATAACAGCGTGCATGGCGCGGTGAATGTGCAGCAGCATGCCGTTCTCACGACACCAGTTGGCCAGCCCCGTGTTGGCAGTGAAACCGCCGGTCAGGAAGTCGTGCATCAGGATGGGAGAACCGACTTCCTTGGCGAACTCGGCGCGCTTGTACATCTCTTCCGGCGTGGCAGCGGTAACGTTCAGGTAGTGACCCTTGCGCTCACCGGTCTCTTGCTCGGCCTTCTGGATGGCTTCACCAACGAACTCGAAACGGTCACGCCAGCGCATGAACGGCTGGGAGTTGACGTTCTCGTCGTCCTTGGTCATGTCCAGGCCGCCGCGCAAACATTCGTAAACGGCACGGCCGTAGTTCTTGGCTGACAGGCCCAGTTTCGGCTTGATGGTCGCACCCAGCATCGGACGGCCATACTTGTTCAGGCGATCGCGTTCAACCTGGATACCGGCAGGCGGACCTCCGCAGGTCTTGATGTAGGCGATAGGGAAACGGATATCTTCCAGGCGCAGGTGCTTGAGCGCCTTGAAGCCGAACACGTTACCGACCAGCGAGGTCAGGACGTTGACGACGGAACCTTCTTCAAACAGGTCGATCGGGTAGGCGACAAAAGCGTAGAAAGACTCGGGGTCACCCGGCACGTCTTCAATGCGGTAGGCCCGACCCTTGTAGTACTCGAGGTCAGTCAGCAGCTCCGACCACACAGTAGACCAGGTGCCTGTGGAACTTTCCGCGGCCACCGCAGCAGCAACCTCTTCGCGCGGCACTTCCGGCTGACCGGTGACCTTGAAACAGGCCAGCAGGTCGGTATCAAGCGGCACATAGTCCGGTGTCCAGTATTTTTCGCGGTATTCCTTCACACCCGCTTTGTAGGATGATTCTGACATAGTCGTCTCCTGTTTTGTCTCTTCGTGTTTCGTGAACTGGCTGGTTAATCGTCGGGTCTTTTATCAGGCTAGAGCATAGGGCGAATCGCCCGGTCTGTTCCAATCAATATTTCATTAAAATTTCATAGAAAATAATCTATGAGTCAAAAAACCCTCATTGCACACCCCGGCACATCCCTGGATGCCCCTCTTCATGCAAATCTCCTGGCGCGGCGCCCGGCCGATCCAGCGGCCGCCGCGTCAATCGATTGACCCTGCTGCAGCGCCCTGCGCAGCCGGCGTGTTTTTTCCACCATGCGCCAGGTCGAGCGGTTGCTGTTGTAGGTCGTTGCCTCACGCAGCGCTATCCAGCGCACCTCGTGGGATTCATGGCTGCCCGGTACCGGAAGGCCGTCGTCGGCCTCGACCAGGAAGCGGATATCGATATGGCCATGCGCCGGGGCCACTTCGGTGTCCGGCACCCAGTGGATGTCAACATCAAAAATTCGTTGTGACTGCAGGCGGATATGCTCGGCATCAAGCCCCGATTCCTCGCTGGCCTCGCGCAGCGCAACCCGCATGACGTCATTGTCGCCATCCGCATGGCCGCCAGGCTGGAACCACTGATGCAGCCGACCATGATGCACCATGAATACGCGCGTGCAATCCGGGTTCACTACCCAGGCCGAGGCCGTGACGTGAGTCGATTGCTTGCGGTCGAATATCTTCGGGTTGGCAAGAATCCAGCGCCTGGCTCGCTGCACGTAACCCGCCTCCTCCATGAAATGCGTCTCGTGGTCATCCAGCAGTTTTAGCAGATCCTCGCGATGCATAACTCAGGTACCCGGCGGGTTGCTAATGGCTTTAATGGCAGCCGCAGCCGCCTCTTCCACGTCCGCTTCGCGCCCCGACAGGGTGAGGCGCCCGTGCGCACCGACGGCGCGGACATCGACCAGCGTGATATTAGCGGCCTTCTCCGCCTGGTTGGCGGCATAAATGATGTAACCGGCAGGTGCGCATTCCAGGATAAACATGCTCTCGCCCGGGATGATCATGGAGCCACCCCTGTGTTGCCGGTTGATAAGCACGCAGTGGTCAGCCGTCATCCCGCGGATGATCTCCTGCCATTCGATTTGGCATTGCTGGCGATCCGACAGTGTGGCCTCGAGCTTGCTCAGCATGATCCGCCCGACCTCGCGCACGTCATCCTGGTCCCGGTGGTGGATCACCATGGAGCCGAAGGCACGCTCGACGACCTGCTGGGTCAGGTTGACGCGCGTGGCCTTGAGCGCGATGTCGGTAAACATGTGGATAGCCATGCCCGGGGAAACCTCCATCCACAGACAGGAATCACCGGGTACAGGCGGGAAACCCTGGGATACCGAGGCCATATACTCCGCCAGTTGCGGCTGCAGCGAATCGATATAGACGTAGGTTCTGAGTTTTATCATATCGCTGGTTCAATTGAGCAGGGCCGCTGCTGCGGTTTGCCGATCGCAAGCTACCGCCAACACTGCTTAACCAGGGGCTCCTGTTTCCGGGATACCTTCTACATGGCCGTCTGAGTATTTCGGAGGCAAGAGGTTATAGATAACGAACCCTTTATACAAATCGATAAAATATTTAATATGAATAGATTATTCTCTATGTTTTTCCGAATGCCAGTCCAGCCCCCGCAGCTTGTATGATTGGGCGCGAAGTTCTGCAGCCATTCACGACGACATGCTGCACATCACCGGGGGTAGACGCGTTATGGGACAGGAATTAAAAGCGGCAGTGGCGCGCCAGCGAGTACTGCTGGGTGGCCTGCTCGATGTTCCCATGGAACGGCTTGCACAGCGCTGCGCCGGGCACTGGCCGGACCGCGATGCACTGGAAAACCTACTGGCCCGGCAAATGCAGACATTACCGTCCTGCAAATACCTGTACGTGCTCGATGAACAGGCGCAGCAGATCACCGCCAATGTGTCTGCACGGGGGCTGTTGCCGGAGCAGTTCGGCCGTGACCGCAGTCAACGCCCTTACCTGGCCGGCGCGCTCGCCGGCGAGCGATTCTCCATGTCAGACGCCTATCTGAGTCGAAATGCCAGGCGCCCGTCACTGACCGCCGTACAACGGATCGTGAACGAGGATGGCAGCCTGAAGGGCTATCTCGGAGCGGATTTCGACCTGCGCGAACTGCCCCTGACACGCGAGATCTGCAAACAACCCGAGAAATGGGTGCAGATCAAGGGCGACCCGGCGATACGCAGTGGGCTGTTTGATCAGCAACGCATCGAAAGCACCATGGACCAGCGTATCGATGAGGTCCTTGACCTGCTCACCGAGCTGGTCGCGGTACACGGCGTTTTTCATGGCAAACTGCATTTTTCCAGCTCCCGAGCCACACTCTGGTTCATCAATGACCCGCTCCGCTATCGTATCCTGGATATTGAAGACCTTACCGATCCCGGCATTGTTCTCACATATCGCAAAGCCCCCTATCCGGAAGATGCCGTGATTCCGCTGGAAAAAGTCGGCGAAGTCTTCAGGACCTTTCGCGCCTTGCGTTTCATGGATGAAACCATCTATCTGCGTGCAGGCTCACTCAATATTTTCAATGGAATGGTCGGCCTGAACTTTTCCTGCGACGGATCACACTACATGCCCTGGGATGAATTACTGGAGAAAAGTCTGGGATTCTGGCTGGGAACCGGCGAATCTATCGCCCCCCAGGAAAACAAGCGAAACGCACTGTGCTAGGCGAATGGCTAGAAGCATCAGGGGATTGCCGTCCTCTGGTGCTTCGCTGTTTATGCAACGGACTATCTATCCGTAGGCTTGACATCCCTCAACTTTTTTCAAGTTATACCCCTTATTTCTTGTGAATTGAGGTGATATTGAGGTGCGTGTTAAATTCAGCGACCAGACACAGGAATGTCCGGTAACTATCTGAATATGAAAGCGAGGGTAAAACAGGAACTTAAAATGGAGGCTGAGGGCGGAATCGAACCGCCGTCCACGGCTTTGCAGGCCGCTGCATAACCACTCTGCCACCCAGCCAATGGGTAGGGCCCGGATCGCTGCCCTGATAGTAAAAACCCCGGTACTTAACCGGGGCCTTTATACCGAATATTTGGAGCGGGAAACGAGATTCGAACTCGCGACCCCAACCTTGGCAAGGTTGTGCTCTACCAGCTGAGCTATTCCCGCAGATCGCAAACCACCATTTTCAGGGACTGGCGGTGGCCTGTCAACCACCATCCTCTGGCAAATCCGTCTCCTTGCCGCTCAGCAGGGGCCAGGCGGCATTCATGTAGACGACCATGGACCACAGTGTCAGCACGGCGGCGATATACAAAAGTACAAGGCCCACGGTATGCGTGGGAAAGCCGGCCAGCGGCACCTTGAACAGTAACAGCAGTATCGCAACCATCTGGATGGTGGTCTTGAGCTTGCCAACAATCGAGACCGCCACCTTGGTACGCGCACCGATCTCGGACATCCACTCGCGCAGCGCCGAGATCGCGATTTCACGACCGATGATGATGGCCGCCGGAACCGCAAACAGGGGCGACGGGTTGTCCTGCACCAGCAGCACCAGCGCGACAGCCACCATCAGCTTGTCCGCCACCGGGTCCAGGAAAGCACCAAACGCGGACGACTGGTTCAGGCGTCGCGCCAGGTAACCGTCCAGCAGGTCGGTCAGTGACGCCAGCGCGAAAATCGCGGCGCTGATCTGGTAGCTCCACTGCCCCGGTATGTAAAACACGACCACCAGCACGGGTATCAGGATGATACGCAGTAACGTCAGGATATTCGGAATCGTCCAGCTCATGTACTTGTTACCCTACTCCCCGTGAAATGCATCATAGATCTGCTGCGCCAGCCGGCGATTTATACCCTTGATCCGCGCCAGTTCATCTACACCCGCCCTGGCGACCTCGCGCAGGCCACCAAGCTGCTGCAGCAATTGCTGGCGCCGCTTCGGTCCAACCCCCGGTATGTGTTCCAGTGGTGACGTGCTGCGCGTCCTGGCACGCCGCTGGCGGTGCCCGGTGATCGCAAAGCGGTGCGCCTCGTCCCGGACCTGCTGAATCAGATGCAGTGCCGGCGAATCCGCCAGCAGGGTAACAGCCGTTGATCGCCCCGGAATATACAACGTTTCCAGTCCCGGTTTGCGGCCCGGCCCCTTGGCGACACCGATGATACGCACATCGGTAACCTGCAGCTCCTCGAGCGCCTTGCAGGCCGACGACACCTGTCCCTTGCCACCATCAATAAACAGGATGTCAGGTAACTTACCCTCACCCTTCTTCAGACGAGTATAACGCCGCGTCAACGCCTGCTCCATAGCACCATAATCGTCACCGGGCTGAATGTCCCGGATATTGAAACGGCGATAGTCTGACTTCAGGGGCCCCTCCAGGCCAAACACCACGCACGAGGCCACGGTCGCTTCACCACCGGTGTGACTGATATCAAAACACTCGATCCGCTCCGGCACCTCGTCCAGTCCCAGCGCCTCCGTGAGTGACTGCAGGCGCCCCGAAAATCCCTTGCGGGTATTGATATGCGTTGTCAGCGCCAGCTCGGCATTGCTCAGGGCCATCCTGACCCACTGCGCCCGGTCACCACGCACATTCGCGCACACCCTGACGCGGTGGCCGGCATGCTCGCCCAGCACCTTCGACAGGACTTCATCATCTTCCAGCGCATGACTCAGCAACACCTCGCCCGGAACATCCTTGCCAAGGTAGTACTGCGGCAGGAAGGCTGACAGGACATCGGCCGCCGGGGTCTCCAGCGGTACCTTCGGGAAAAACACCGCGTTGCCGAGATTGCGACCACCGCGGATATAGAACACCTGCACACAGGCGCTGCCCTTTTCTGTCAGGCAGGCAACGATATCGACATCCCCGCCCTGGTTGCTGATGTACTGTTTTTCCTGCACGCGGCTGAGACTGGCAATCAGGTCACGGCACACCGCAGCCTGCTCATACTCGCGGGCCGCGGCCGCCGACTCCATCTCGGCGACCAGGCCATCAATGACCTCGCTGCTGCGCCCCTCCAGGAACATCACGGTACGCTCGACATCGGCGGCATACTGCGCCTGGTCGATCAGGCCAACACAGGGCGCTGCACAGCGCTTGATCTGGTACTGCAGACAGGGGCGACTGCGGTTTGCAAAAAAACTGTCCTCGCACTGGCGCACCCTGAAGAGTTTTTGCAGCAGGTGCAGGCTGTCGCGCACCGACAATGCACTCGGATAGGGACCAAAATAGCGGCCCTTCCTGCGCCGTGCTCCGCGATGCAGGCACAGGCGCGGAAAATCCTGCTCTGACGAGAGATAGATATACGGGTAACTCTTGTCGTCGCGCAGCAGGATGTTATAGCGTGGCCGGTGCTGCTTGATGAGGTTGCTCTCCAGCAGCAGCGCCTCGGCCTCGGTACGGGTGACCGTGACCTCGATATCGACAATCTGCTCGACCAGCAACCGCGTTTTGACACTCAGCCCGGAGTTTCTGAAATAACTGGTCACCCGCTTTTTGAGGTCACCGGCCTTGCCGACGTAGAGAATCGTCCCGTCATGATCGAGCATGCGGTAGACCCCCGGACGGGTCGTCAGCGTCTTTAGAAACGCCTTGTGATCAAAGGCGACCGGCTCCCTGTCCATGAGAACCTAACCGGTACCCGCAGGCGCCTGATCGTCTTTCAGCAGTTGTTGCGTGCGCCTGAACACATCAGCAAACATATCCGGCGTCAGGCGACGTGTCTGGGTGTTGTAACGACTGCAGTGATAGGAATCAATCAGGGTCAGGCCTTCACCCAGCGAATGAACCCGCTCATGACCGAAGGCATGCGCAGAAAGACGCAAACCGAGCGAGCGCAACACGGCATCGTGCGCAATCTTGCCGAGCGCCATCACCACCGCCGGACGCGGCAGGCTTGACAGTTCACTGAGCAGGTAATGGTTGCACTGCTTTGTTTCTTCCAGCAGTGGCTTGTTCTGCGGCGGCAGGCATTTCACGGCATTGGTAATACGACAACCGCTTAGCCGCAGGCCATCATCGCGCGAGACCGAGACCGGGTGGTTGCTGAAGCCGAAATCAAACAGCGTCTGGTAGAGCAGGATTCCGGCGTAGTCGCCGGTAAACGGACGGCCCGTGGCATTTGCCCCGTGCATACCCGGCGCCAGTCCCACGATCAGCAGGCGTGCCGCCGGATCGCCAAAGGGGGCTACGGGGCGGGCGTGGTAGTCGGGATACTTTTCAGCGGTTTGATCGAGGAAGTCAGCGAGTCGGGGACAGTCTCTGCAATCAGGATTAAATTTCGACGAGTTCTTCGGAGACATTCAGCACTTCAGCATGGCCATTATTCGGGTTAAGGGACAGGACTTCATGGGCATTGGTGTTGGCAATGTATAGGGTATCCTCGTGAAACACCAGCCCGCCCGGCTCATCCAGGCGCCGGTCGCATGTCACGCTAGAAACATACTTGGTAACCAGCCCTACCCTCTTGATTTTATTATTATATGTGTCCGACACCCAGAGCATCTCATTGTCCGCGTCAGCGACAATATCCAGCGGGTACTGAAAACGTGCTGTGGCAGCGGCACCGTCACTGTCGCCAAACTCGAACAGACCCTCGCCAATAACGGTAGCAACGATGCCCGTCTCGATATCGATCTCGCGTACCGCCGAGGTACCGGCATCGGCACTGTAGAGTTTGTTTTTCACCAGGGCCAGCCCGGTTGGCTGGGAAAAAGCGGCACTGCCGGGCGGCCCGTCCTGCAGGTCCTCGTAGCCACTGCCGGAAAACACCTCGATTGAATTGGCAATCAGCGACAGGCGCCAGATCTGGTGCGAGCCCGACATGGCGATATACAGCTTGCCGTTCTTGAAGACCACATCCGTCGGCGAACTCATGCTCACCGTCAATGGCGTTCCGGATTCATCGACACTTGCCGCCGTTGCGGGATTGCCGGTACCGGCAATGGTCACGACATCATTGCTGCGCACATGGATGCGTCGAATGGCATGGTTGCCGGTATCCGCGACATACAGAAAGTCATCAACAAGCGCCATGCCCTGGGGATTGTCGAAGGCAGCAGACGATCCATTGCCATCGATAAACCCGGGTACATCACTGCCGTACTGCCTGATGAGCTGACCGCTTGACGAGACAACCAGGATGCGATTGTGACCGCTATCGGCAATGTAAAACCGGTTACCGGAGGCCATTAACCGGCCGGGAAAGCGCAGCACGCTGGGGGCCTCGCGAGTACGTTGTAACGATAGTGACCTTTTTCGAGTCTCACCGGAATCACTGATTCGATTTGCCTGGTACTGAATGATCAGTTCAAGCTGCGAACGCTTGCCATCACCAGTCATGGCGCCGAGGATGTAACCCTCGGTATCAATCAGCACCTGTGTCGGCCAGTAGCGGTTGCCGTACATACTCCATAATTTCATGTCGGGATCATGTGCGACGGGGTGCTCAATATGCAGCTTGTTAATAGTCTTTAGTACGTGTGAGCGTTTCTTCTCGGCAGTGAACTTGGGTGAATGCACACTGATGATGACGAGTTCATTGCGAAACCGTCTGCCAAGTGCCTTGATGTCCTGTTGAACATGCTGGCAATGAACCGACGAGAAGGTCCCGAAATCGATGAGAACGATGCGGCCGGCCTGCTCTGCCAGACTGACCGGATCTTTCACATTGAACCATTCAAGCCCCGCCGGAAATTCCGGCGCACGACTCCTAGCCGTCGACATTACTTTCACTCTCCCGATACTTGCAAGATACTGGGTGTCCCGATGCAGATGGACACATCCAGCAACATCATGCCATACCGGGCAGATATTACCCTGATGAAAGTCTCAAATCACCGGGCGACGGGAGAATTTACCTTTATGTGAGCAAGTCACACCATTGCGCCAATCGAATGGCAGCTGATCCGGCTCAATGAACAATATTCTCCTTGACCAACCCGTGCCGGATAGCGAACCGGGTCAGCTCAACATTATTGCTGACCCCCAGCTTTTCAAACAGGCGACAGCGGTAGGTACTGATGGTCTTTGGACTCAGGCAAAGCTTTTCGGATATTTCCCGGTTTGATATCCCCTTGACGACCATCAACATGATGGTCACTTCCCGATCCGACAATTCATCCAGCCCGGATGGACCCTGGTTTTTCATCAGTGACAGCGCCAGTTTCTGCGCCACACCCGGCGTTATGTAGCGGTTTCCGGAATGTACCGAGCGGATTGCCTCAACGATCTCATCCACATCGCAGCCCTTGGTGATATAGCCCGCGGCACCGGCCTCGAGCAGGCGCGCCGGAATCGGATCGTCATCGTGGATGGTCACGGCAATGACCTTCATGCCCGGCGACACCTGCTTGATCTTGCGGGTTGCCTCGAGCCCACCGATACCCGGCATGCTGACGTCCATGAGAATGACATCCGGCCTTTCTTTGCGAACCTGCCGTATGGCCTGCTCACCATCGGTTGCCTCGGCAACCACCTTGATACCACTGGTATCATCCAGCAGACGTCGTATCCCCTTGCGTACAAGATCATGGTCATCCACAAGCATCACGTTGATCATTTCTACCCCCCCTGACAACAATTGCGATCCCTGCTACAGGATCTGTAAAAGTGGCCGTGAGGCTAGCACTGAACAACAGGCTGAACAATGGCATTTGTCCTACACGCGGGCGGGCCATTCGAGAAGATTCTGAAGGAAAAATCCGCGACTGCTAGCTGCTTTTCGTGCCAAACCAGCTGAGCTTGTCGTGCAGGCTCACCACCTCGCCAACGATAATGATGGTGGGTGGTTTCAGCTGTTCACGTTCGGCCAGGTCCTGCATGCTCTCGAGTGTTTCGATATAGACACGCTGGTCACGCGTGGTGCCCTGCTGTACCAGTGCCACAGGCGTTGTCCTGGCCAGGCCGTGCGCAATCAGCTCACGGCTGATGACAGGAATACTGTGCAGCCCCATGTAGAACACGATGGTCTGCGCCGGTTTGGCCAGCCTTTCCCAGTCAAGATCAACCGTGCCATCCTTGAGGTGCCCGGTAGCAAACACGCAGGACTGCGCATAATCGCGGTGGGTCAGCGGGATACCGGCATAAGAAGCACAGCCGGCAGCGGCGGTGATCCCGGGGACCACCTGGAATGGAATGCCTTCCTCGGCAAGCGTCTCGATCTCCTCGCCACCGCGCCCGAAGATAAACGGGTCCCCGCCTTTCAGGCGCAGTACACGCTTGCCCTCCTTCGCCAGCCGCACCAGCGTCTGGTTGATCGATTCCTGTGACAGGGTGTGCTTGTCACGCGCCTTGCCGGCATAGATCAGTTCGGCGTCGCGACGCACCATGTCCAGTACCGGCTCGGAGACAAGTCGATCATAGACCACCACATCGGCCTGTTGCATCAGGCGTAATGCGCGAAAGGTAATCAGGTCCGGATCACCGGGGCCGGCACCCACCAGGTAGACCTCGCCAGGGGCGTTGAAGTGCACATCCGCATCGTCAATCGCCTCTTCGAGCGCACTGCGTGCCTTGTCCTCATGTCCGGCAAACAGCAACTCCGCGACACGGCCCTGTAACATATTTTCCCAGAAGTAACGCCGCTGCTCCGGATTCTCGAAGCGCTGTTTTACCCGCTGGCGGTAGTCATTCACCAGGGCGGCAAGCCGCCCGTAGGCGGCAGGTACAAAGCTCTCCAGTCGCGAACGCAGCAAACGGGCCAGTACCGGTGATGACCCGCCTGTCGATACAGCAATCTGTACCGGTGAGCGGTCAATGATCGAGGGCATGATGAAGCTGCCCGATTCCGGGTCGTTGACAACATTGACCGGAATGTGGCTTGCAACGGCAAGCCCCGAAATAGCCCGGTTGACCTCGACGTCATCGGTGGCCGCAATGACCAGTGCGCAGTCATCGATATCCGCGTCCTGGAAATCCCGCGCCACATGTTCAATGTCACCGCGATCTGCAAGCACCTGCAAGTCTTCACACAACAGCGGCGAGACCAGCTTGATGCGCGCACCCACACGCTTCAGCAGGGTCACCTTGCGAATCGCGACCCGGCCACCGCCGACCACCACACACGGGCGGTCCTCCAGCTTCATAAATATCGGCAAGTAATCCATGAATGTATTCGTTAATCTTCTGCCAGCAGCGGGTCGAGTCCGCCACTGGCGTCCAGCGCAGCGAGGTCATCGAAACCGCCGATGTGGCGCTCGCCTATAAAGATCTGCGGCACCGTGCGCCGGCCGGTCAACTCGGCGAGCGTCTGAAAGCCACCTGTCGTGTTATCGACGAATATCTTCTCGGTCACTTCAACACCCTTTGACTTGAGCAGCATTTCTGCACGCACACAGTACGGGCAGAATGCCGTGCAATACATGGTAATTTCTGTCATATAGTCAGGCCGATCTCAGCACGGCGATGTGTTCCTGGATGGGTTCCGTCACGGGTTTCAGCTTCTTGCGCATGACCGTACCAATCGCATCGGTTCTTGAAAATATCGGGTTCAGCACCTTCTCTCCCAGCAGCGCGAGTATCAACATGGCGCGGATGCAATACCCTCCTTCGGGCCAGGCATCGATCAATGCCTGCAGTTCCCCGGGTATCGCGTCGACTGCTTCAGCCCCCGTCAGCATGTCGACCTCGTGCACTATAGCTTCTATGTCGCTGTTTTTATACTCATCCAGCAACAGGCCAGCGGCGTGTTTCTCCAGTGCATGCATCAACTCGACCATGACATCCTGGTTCGAGGGTTTCTTCAACACGGCATCCACCGTTGCCAGGAAGGCCTGCCCGGCCGGACTCAGCAGCCGCAGCAGTTGAATGGCAAACGGATTCCCCTGCCTGACCAGGGCACCGGTAGACGCAAGGCAGTCTTGCCATAATGGATTTGCCTCGACCCGGTCGGGTAGCTCATCGGGGAGTGCATGCAGGAATCCCACGTAGAAGGCATTCTTGTGCCGCGCCTTCTCCCACAGGCGCGCGCGCTCTTCCCCGCTGATCAGGCCGCGCTGCATCACCAGGCTGACTGACGTAATCTGGTTGCGTGCCTCCTCCTCGAACGGCAGAAACTCCACCAGAAAGTCGGCCAGCACGGGCCCCATCTCGCCCTCAACCACGGCTTGCTGGCGCAACATGCAGCGCGCGTTGTCCGATGTCTGTGACGCCCACCAGGCGCGCCGTGCAATGTCATCGGTGATGCCGCTGGCATTCACCACCGCGACCACGGCCTCGGGTTCGCCCAGTTTCAGCAGTGACTCCAGGATTTCGTCGCGCGCCTGCCCCATGCGCGTCCAGCGTTTCAGGTAGACGGGGTAACCACCGGGGGAACCCAGCACGTGACTGGACAGGGTTTCGCGGACCTGCCGCAGGTAGGACTCATCGCGACAGTTGGGGTTGAGCTGCACCTTCGCCTCGCCCTTGTCGGACAGTGCATACACCGTCATGCGCGATTCATCGATGCGGATTGCATCAACAGAGCCCGCCAACAGGACATTGATACGCAGGGCGTCTTCCGGCGTAAGTTCCATTCAGATTATCGGGATGGTTGCGTTCAGGCGAGCATTACATGTCGAAGCCGGCCTCGGCATACAGCCGCCTGGCCTCTTCCGGGTCCTTGTCGACACCATTGCCCTCTTCATACATCATCGCCAGCGTCGTCAGCGAACCTGCCAGCCCCTGGTCTGCGGCCTTGCGGAACCACTGTGCCGCCTGCGCTGCATCCTTCTCGACACACTCGCCTTCCAGGTACATGAAGCCCAGGCCATGTTGCGCAATGGCGTAGCCCTGGTCGGCTGCCGCCTTCATCATGTCAAAGGCACGCTGATCATTGCGCACCACGCCGAGACCGTTCTGGCACATGATGGCCACGCGATGCTGGGAATCGGCATCACCGGCCTGGGCCAGCGGTGACAGAAACTGCATGGCCAGTGAAAAGTTCTTCGCCTCAAAGGCAGCTACGCCACTGGAATAGTCCGGACTGTTGAGTATTTCGCCCATGTTTGCTGTTACTCCTGTTATATATTCAGCTGGCCGCGCAGGCGGCGCCTGGCAAGCAGCGTACACTACCCATTCATGGTCGTGCATCGAATACCCATTAAGAGAGAATATGCCTGATTTTCAGATGGATACACTACACATTGCGAGTCGAATTCACTCTCTCTATAGGGATATTCGGGCGAAAAATGCGCTCCTGTATACTTGCGCCGCTAAGCAGTAACCCTAATTGAAACAACCAGCTAGCAGATATACATGGATGCTCAACTGAACAGCGGCACTGCCAGCGACCCGGTGATGCGCAGCACTGCTATTATATTGCGCCCCACGGGAGAGCGCCGGTCACGGCAGGCAGCGGAACGCGCCGTTGCCGGGGCGAACGACTCGGCTGCAGCCCTGCCCCGGGACGAGGCTGCCAGGCGCTAACATGCAAATGAATTTTTTCTGACCCCTTAACCGAAATTTACGTCTAGACAGTACGAGGAGAAAACGATGAACCAGGAATACTATGACGCAGTAACCAAGATGGAAGGCATGGGCCTTGACCCTGAGTACGTGCAGGGCTGGCAAGGTGGCTACCTGCTGAACCCGGAACGTGAAGAGCAGCGCGTCAACGAGGCCTACACCGCTGGCTATGAAGACGGCAAGGCTCACAACATGGATAACTTCGATAACTGGAAGAAATAAGCCGTTATCAGGTCATCGAAAAAGGCGGGGTATCCCGCCTTTTTTATGGCCGTCATTCCAGGTCGATCGCCCGGATGGCGCGCTGCACAAAATCGACACGCGCCCGCACCTCCGGTTGATCGGGGTTAGCCTCGAGCAGGCTCCTGTCTCCCTGTAGCTGGTACGTCAGCCAGCCACGCACCATGACGTAGTAGCGTTGATCATGCCCCAGGGATGTAATCGCCTGCATCGCACCAGGTGCGGCCGGTTCCTGTATCGCCACTTTTACCGCGGTTACCTTATAACCCAGCTCTCTCGCCTCGATATCCGTCATCGCGGCAACATCCACGACGTAGCCGGCAAGTACCACGCACAGCAACACGGCGTACCGGCTCAACACATCAGCTCGCCGCATGCTCGCCAGCAAACAGCTTTCTCGATTCCAGCCCCATCTGCGACAGGCAACCGATGGTCTCCGCCATGGATAAATCCGTTTCGGTGACATGGGAGGCACTGAGGATATGCAGCTGCCCGATGGTCACCATGGGTGACGACGGTACATAGACCACCTTGCGCCCGTCCAGCAGCTCATCGACCAGCACCCCCAGCACACGACTCTCCGACCCGTACAGGTCGGCTTCAACCACCGGGTAATCCGCATTTTCCATCCCGGCAAAGCGTTGTGTCAGGCCTCGCAGGGTTGAGTACATGGGAACGCGCTCCAGCACACGCGTCTCCAGCCAGTTCTTTGCCGTGCGCCCCAGGAAGGTACTGAGCAGAAACCCGGCGACGAAGCAGATGGCCACAATGACCAGGGCGGCAATAAGCACCGCCAGCAATGCATTCACAAACGCGCCAAACGGGAAACCCGTGGTCAACGGTTTGGTCACCTCGATCAGGGTGTGGACCGCATCGCCCGCTACAAAGGCAATGATCGCCAGCGGCACGATGACAACGAGGCCACCGATGACCGTGGTTTTTACGAAACCGGCAAAATTATTCACTACAGACTCTCCTGTGCATGCGCTGACTCATGATTGTCCTATATTCCTCCCACAGGTTGCGAGCATCCTGTTGAGACCCGCTCAGTAATCCCTGATCGTGTCATCTGCGGTATAGGGCTGCAGCGTCTCGGACTGCAATTCTATAAGCTCATCAGCCGTCCGGTCCCAGGCAAGCTCGCACGCCTCGCGACCATCCGCCGGGACCTTCTCGCGAAACACTCGCCGGATCGGCACATGCAGCGGACTGGTGATAAAGGAGAACACACTACCGGTCAGCCTAAGTGGGTTGACACCCAGGGCGAAATCCTCAAACGAACCCTGCACCTTCACCGGCGTCGCCATACTGAAAAACTCGGGGCGCTTCGCCCTGGGCGCAGCGACCAGGGCGATCTGCTGCGTTTTGAAATCAACCGCTAGTTTACCGGCGACACTCATGCGCGTGGTATCCATGAAAATCACACGCTCCTCCAGCCGACCGGCATCCAGCGCCAGGCGCAGCACAATACAATTCACTGCAGAGGTCTCTCCCTTGTCGACCTCGCTGGCCACCGACGTGATCAGGTTGATGGCCCAGAGATCAAACACCCCTGCAGAGAAATTACCGGGAAACAAGGCGAAGTCGAGGTGACCGCTGGCATGCGCCAGAATACTCTCCAGGTCGGGTGCCGTGGATGCAAACTCGACATCCAGGCTCATGACCCCGTCCATTTCGGTGTTCGCATCGACCAGTCGCGCCATCACGCCATAATCGAAGTGATCAATGTCGGTATCAACCGTCATCACCATGTCGTTGGCACGCGGCTGCAGGCTGTAACCGAGATTGATGCCGCCACCGGGTGTGTTGATCTTCAGGGGTTCCACGGCAAGCCGGCCATCCATGAGCGTTACCGTCAAGGAGCCCGAGCCGAGCTCATCGCTGCCGGAGGTGACCTGTTGCGCCTCAACCTGGACAGTCGCATTGAACTTGTTAAGCACTTCAAAGGAGATGATGTCGCGGTAATCATCATCGCCGCTGGCTTCTTCGGCCGCTACTGCCGGTTCGACTGACCCAGCCGGGTCTGCGACGGCCTGCTTGCGTTTGCCAAAGTAAAAATCGTCCGCCCGGATCAACGGTGACAACAACTCGACCTCCAGTGTCGGCTTGTCCAGCGCGGTGAGTAACTGCAAGCGCCCGTCCAGCTTGCTCTGCCCGACCCTGACGGCCAGTTTCGACAGGTCGTAGCCCTCACCGGAAACGGTCAGCTGCGTGTCCAGCGAGTACGGACCCAGTGGTGGTAACTCCAGGTCCAGCAGCTCATTGAAGGCATCGAGACGCTTGCCCGCAAAGGCCAGGGAAAAGTGCAGATCGTGCCTTGTAATCGGGAAGGCCAGGCGGGTATCGAAGGTAAAGCTTGAATCGAGCATCGCGATATCAATCGACAGCGGCAACTCTTGCCGCGTGGTGAGATATTCCTCCAGCGTTGCGCCCACGATCGTCAACCGCACCGGTGTCTGCTCAATCTCGCCGCTGAGTTTCATGGTGACGGCCGTGCCTCCCTCGACGAGGATAGTGCCCGTCAGCCTGTCGATGCTAAAGCCAGCCTGCGTATTGGGGTACTCGATGACCCAGCGGCCGTCGGTGATATCGAACGACAGGCGTGACTGGCGAACCAGCTCTTGCAGGGTGTCGCCCCGCAGCGTCAGGTCCACGCTTGCCTGGCGGGTCGCGGCCTGCATACCCTCGACCAGGTCAAGGCGCGACAGGATGGCACCGACGTCCAGATCCTGGACCGCCAGCTCCACAGCGACTACAGGTACTTCGCTGCGCCGGCCGAGTTCACCCTGCGCAGCGATCTGCTTGCCAAACAGCATGCCCTCCAGGGAGAAGGTCCAGCTTGCGGTCGGATCCAGCAATTGCTCAATGGCCTCACCCTGCAGGGCCAGGTCATAGCGGTCCTGCTGCACATGCCCGGCAAACGCCAGCGTCATGGGTTGCCCGGGAGAGGCCTCGCCGTAGAGCGTATCGAGCTCGAAGAGGACGGTCTTGTTCAGGGCGGCATCATGATAATTGACGGCAACCTGTTGCAGTGACAGTTCGTCCAGACCGACGAAACTGAAGCGGGGTTCGTGCTTGTCCTGCGGCTCAACGGGATCCGCCTTGTGCTGCGGACGAACCTCCCAGTTCGCCTGGCCCTGCGCATCGTGTTCCAGGTAAAGGTTGACCGCCTCGGCCGAGATCTCGCCAATCTGCAACTTACCCTTGAGCAGCGAGCGCAGGCCAATATCGAGACGGGCGAGCCCTGCCGTGAACAAATAGTCCGCACGACCATCCGCCACATTGGCAACGGTGATGTCGCGGACTTCAATGGAAGGCCAGCCGGAAAATTCCAGGACAACCGGGCCGTTGATCGAGACCTTGCGTTCGAGCACCCGTGAGGCCGAGGACTCGACGCTGCCGCGCAGCTGACCGAGGTCAATCGTGACGCCCAGCATTGCCATAACAAGGACAGTCGCAAACGACACACCGACGACACCAACAATTGTCAGAAGCAGCCAGCGTAGCAGTGACAGCATAAAGGCCTACCCGTTATCGTAATAATAAAAGCACTGCGGAAATGCCTTGTAACACACTATAAATATTTGTTTTTATATCTGCAACGCATCGCCATTAACGGCACTTTACCTTGATGGACTTGTTGCCACTGGTGTTGTCTTCCGACTGCCAGGTAATGCGGATATTGACACGATTCAGGTTATCTTCCTGGCGGGCCGTGATTTTCAGGTTCATCAGGCCGGCAGGATGCAGCTCGATACTGTCATCGGCATCGCTGAAACTCAGCTTGCCACTGGCCATGCCCTCCGTTAACGCCTTGAGGATAGCCTTGATGGTCTTGGCATCCTGCAGCGATTCATGCCTGAAACTCAGCTTGCCTCTTTTCACTGTTTGCTCTCCTGTGTGCAGGGACTCGACGGATCGAAGACCTTCGCATGTTTGTAGTCGCTGCTGATGCCCAGCACAACCTTTTCCCGTGGCCTGAGCAGGGTCACACCGGCACCTGCCCCCTTGAGCCCTTCCTTGCTGCGCGAGCCGCGATCCATGGTGGTGTCACACTCGATATTAATCATGTCGCGCCGCAGCGAGATACGCTGACCGTGACGAACGTTGCGATGGCCATGAATGATCGTGTGCACACCGCTTTCATGGGCAAGACGCACACCCTTGTGCGACAGGGGATAATCCGCGGCGCGATACTTGGTACGAATACTGTTGGCAAGCGGGCCGTAATAGAACTCCAGGTCATCACCTTTCAATTGCCTTCTGAAACGCCTGTTGGGATGCTTGAAGCCCTTGCGGTGAATCAGCTCTGCGACGTGGTCATCCAGGCCGGCATGAATAAACAGGAACGAGCCCTGCCGGTAAAGTAGGTGCAGAC
>CAJQNP010000207.1 GCA_905479705.1 uncultured Gammaproteobacteria bacterium | reverse complement strand
AACCGGGACGGTTTTCACCAGCGACTCACCGGCATACTCGAGGCCCCTGATGACCTGTACCCGGAGATGGCGCTAATCAACGGCATCAGCAAGCAGAAAGCCGGCCTGCTGCTGGAACACGAGGATGACTGGTTTTGAGTCGCCTGCGAATCGCGGATCTTCTCAAACCGGTCAGCGGGCTGCTGCTGTGCCTGGGCCTGGCACTGAGCACACCACTGCACGCCGCAAAGGTCTACACACTTAAATTTGCCACCCTCGCACCGGCCGGCACCAGCTGGGTCAACATGCTGGAAGACTGGTCCGACGAGGTTGCGCGTGAAAGCAAGGGACGCCTGGTCATCAAGATCTACCCCGGCGGCGTGCAGGGCGACGAACCGGATGTGCTCAAGAAGATGCGCTTCGGGCAGTTACAGGGCGGCGCCTTTACCGGCTACGGTATCGGACAGATCTATTCACCGACACGGGTTCTGGAACTGCCGTTCCTGTTCAACAGCATCGATGAGATCGATTATGTGCGCGCACAGTACCTGCCGGAAATCGCGCAGGGCTACCGCGACAACGGTTACGAACTGGTTGGCTGGATGGAAGTCGGGTTCATCTATTTCTTTTCCAAGGAGCCCATCCGCACACTTGATGACATGAAGGCACGCAGGATCTGGAACTGGCAGGGCGACCCCATGGGCAAGGCCTTTTTCGAGGCCAGCGGGCTGTCGCCGGTACCCTTGTCGATCATCGATGTCTACACCAGCCTGTCGACCGGTCTGATTGATACCGTGTACGCCCCCCCGCTGGGCGCCATCGCCATGCAATGGTTTACCAAGACCGGTTACATCACCGACCTGCCGATGGCGAACGGCATCGGCTCGCTGGTTGTTTCGCGTCGCTTTTACCAGAACCTGCCGCAGGACCTGCAGAAACTGCTGAAACGCACGGGTGAGGCAACCGGAGAAAAACTGATTGAAACCACCCGCAGGGACAACGCCGAGGGTCTTGAAATACTAAAACAACGCGGCGTTGAATTTGTCGAGGCCAGCGAAGACCTGCGCTCCGGTGAAGTGGTCAATATTCGAATCCGCGCCGGCGAGAACCTGATGAATAATGGCTACATCCCCAGGACCGTCATCGACAGGGTAAACGGCTGGTTGGCAGATTACCGGGCCAGCCAACCACAAGACGCCGTCAATGTTGCCGAATGAACCGCACTGGATAACAGCCATGCGCCACGCGCTGGTGCGCATGGAATCCTTCATGGCCGGCGGTGCCCTGCTGCTGTTACTGGCGCTGGTATTCGGCCAGGTGCTGGCACGTAATTTCTTTGAAACCGGCATACCGAATGCCGAGATCCTGTCACGCTACATGGTCCTCTACGTCGCCTTCTTCGGGGCCGTGCTGGCCATCGAAAGTCACAAGCATATCCGGATTGACGTCGTTGCAGCCTTCATGACCCCGGAGCGCATCAAGAAGCTGCGAGCCCCGCTCTATCTTATCTCGTCAGTCCTGTGTGGCATCATGACATGGGCGGCCATGCGTTTCTGGTACGACGACTGGCAGTATGTTGCCGAGCATGAACGCTGGTCATCGGTACTGGCACTGATCACACCGTTTGGATTTTTCCTGCTTTCACTGCACTTCCTGCTGGGTGGCCTGTTCAGGCAACCACAGGGAACGGACAGCAACTGATGACGCTGGCACTGGTTGGCCTGCTGGTACTGCTGGCCCTGCTTGGCCTGCCCCTGTTTGTCGCATTGGCCGGGGGCAGTTTGCTGGCAACCTATAACGCCGGCCTCGATCCGGCCCTGCTTGCCGTTGAACTCAACCGGCTGGCGTCCTCACCCTACCTGGCAGCGATTCCGTTATTTACCTTTGCCGGTGTCATGCTGGCAGCCGGTGGCGCACCGCAGCGGATGATCCAGCTGTTCAACGCCGCTGTCGGCTGGTTACCTGGCGGCATGGCCGGTGTCTGTATCGCGTCCTGCGCATTCTTCACGGCGTTTTCCGGTGCCTCCGGCGTAACCATACTCGCGCTCGGCGGCCTGATGTTTCCCATGTTGCTGCACGCCGGTTACAAGGAACGCTTCACCCTGGGCCTGCTCACAACCTCCGGTTCACTGGGTCTGCTGTTTGCACCGAGTCTTGCCATTCTGCTTTACGGCATCGTCGCTGGCGTAAGTATTGACCAGATGTTTCTCGCCGGCATCGGCCCGGGCCTGCTGTTAATGGTCATGCTGGCCCTGTACGCGATGTATATCGGGCGTAAGGCGGACGTCCCTCGCCACCATTTCTCGGTGGCCGCCCTCCGCCTGGCGGTAAGGGAAGGCATCTGGGACCTGTTGCTGCCGGTGGGTATTCTTTACGGAATCTTCGGTGGCTATGTCACGATCAGCGAGGCGTCTGCCTGCACCGCCGTCTACGTGCTGATTCTCGAGGGCATCATTCACCGGGAGATTCACCTGACCAGGCACCTGCCCGAGATACTGCGGGACACCGCGGTACTGGTCGGCAGTATTCTCATTATCCTCAGCGTTGCCATGGGACTGACCAACCTGCTGATCGATGAACAGGTGCCCATGAAGATACTCGGCTGGATGAGTACCCATGTCGATTCGCAGCTGAAGTTCCTGCTGTTGCTGAATGCCTTTCTGCTGATCGTCGGCTGCATGATGGATATCTTTTCAGCCATTGTCGTGGTGGTTCCGCTGATCCTGCCGATTGCGGAAAGCTATGGCATCCACCCCATTCACCTTGGCATCATCTTCCTCGCCAACCTGGAGATCGGCTACAGCACACCACCGGTGGGCATCAACCTGTTTATCGCCAGCCAGCGCTTCGGTCGACCGATCCTGTCGCTGTTCCGGGCCGCCGTACCCTTCCTGGTGTTGATGGTGGCCTGGCTGGCCATGGTGACCTACATCCCTGCAATATCGCTGTGGTGGCAGGGCTGATCAGGGTGGCGGCGGCGCGATAGCCGTCTCGATCGCGGCGGCCACGGCGTCTTCCAGCTCCAGTAGCAATGCCTGCGCTTTACTGCCCTCGCCGACGTGGCCGGGCCGGGTAAACACGATGCGCGTCTCCTTGTCCCTGGCATACAGCGTCACGTGCAGCGGACACAGTGCCAGCATATCGGGATCCAGGTTGCTCACCTGGTTGGCATACCAGGCATTGCAGAACACCATCGAGCGAATACCACTTAACGCATTGCGGTTATAGTCCTCGCCCCAGCGTTCTGAAAATCGCGCCAGGTTCTGGCCGATATCAGGCTCAAATACAACAAAGAAGCGATTATCTTCCAACGACTTGTAGACACTGTCGTAGGTTGTTTCAAGGTTCTGCTGCGTCGTCCACACGCGCACACCGGGTGATCCTGCCTGCACCAGTCCGGCCAGTAGCATCAGCAGCGCAAATACGTTAATTTTTCCCATTCCTGTCACACCCCGCGAGTCCGTTTAGTGAGATCATACGCCACGAAATTACCGGGAAACAGCATGCCAGGCACGACTCCATCAACCATGCAACGGCTGTTCTATCTGCTTGCTATCAGCCTGCTACTCAGCGCCTGTACGGAGGGCACGTCTCGACTGCCATTGCTCGACAGCAACAGCACCATCCTGGCATTTGGTGACAGCCTGACCCGGGGAATCGGTGCAGCAGAAGAACAGAGTTATCCGGCGGTGTTGTCGCGGCTCAGCGGTCGAACCGTTGTCAACGCAGGCATCTCGGGCGAGGTATCAGCACAAGGCCTGCAACGCCTGCCGGCACTGCTCGACCGGCTTCGCCCCGATCTGCTGCTACTCTGCCACGGCGGTAATGACATGCTGCGCCGTTTCAGTACTGACATCACGCGCAACAATATTGAAGCAATGATCTCGCTGGCAGCCGAACGCGGTATCCCGGTGCTGCTGATTGGTGTACCCAAACCCGGTCTGATGTTTCTCAGGCCGGCAACGTTCTATGCCGAGATTGCCGAACACTATGACCTCGTCTACGAGGGCGACATTATCGCCGAGGTTGAATCCGACAACTCGCTGAAGTCCGACCAGATCCATCCCAATGCAGACGGCTA
>CAJQNP010000206.1 GCA_905479705.1 uncultured Gammaproteobacteria bacterium | reverse complement strand
ACAGTAGAGCTGATGAGCGCTGAAGAACGCAGGCGTTTTGTTGCCGATTTCAATCACGCCCGGAAGCTGCTTGCTTCCAGGGGGACGGTGATCGACCTGTTCCGGCAACAGAGCAGACTGAACCCCGGGCGCACGGCCGTTTCGCTGGCAGGGACAACGGTCAGTTACCGGGAACTCGATGAACGGTCAGATCACCTGGCGCGACTCATCACCGGGCGCGGTGTTGGCAGGGGTGTTTTGGTTGGCATCTACATTGAAAGATCGATCGAGATGGTGCTGGGTATTCTTGCTGTATTGAAGGCAGGTGCGGCATACGTGCCACTCGAATCCAGCTTGCCGGTCAAACGACTCACTTATATCCTCGAGGATACCGGTGCACACATGGTTTTGACCCGCAAGGGTCTTGAGGCAAGACTGCCGGCAACCGGACCACAGCGATACTATCTCGACCCGGACCGGGAAGAGGCAGCTGATCAGAGCACCCCTCTGCCGGACTCCGACCCGACATCGACAGCCTACGTAATCTACACATCGGGTTCGACCGGCATGCCGAAGGGTGTGGTGGTCGATCACGAGGGTCTGAACGCCTACGCTGGCTGGGCGCGCAAGACCTTCACACCACAGGACCAACCGGTATTTCCACTTTATTCCTCTTTTGGATTCGACCTGACCGTGACCTCCATTTTCGTACCACTCATCTGTGGTGGTTCGATCGTTGTCTATCCGGAAGAAGCCGGCATAACAGATCTGGCGGTGCTCCGCGTTTTCGAAGAGGGGCGGGTGGATACAGTGAAGCTGACACCTGCGCATCTAAGGTTGGTGGCGGACCTCGATCTGCGTGACTCGGGTATCAGGACGCTGATCCTGGGGGGAGAGGATCTGAAGTCCGTGGACGCCCGCAGGATGGTCAGTGCCAGCGGCGGTCAGATCACGGTTTTCAATGAATACGGGCCTACGGAAGGCGTGGTCGGCTGCATGGTGCATCGCTTTGATCCTGACAAGGATAAAGGTGTTTCGGTCCCGATCGGGGTGCCGGCGGATGGGGTGAGTATTTACCTGCTCGATGCTGGCCGCAACCCGGTTCCCGAAGGTGTAACAGCTGAGATCTACATTGGCGGCAGCCGCCTTGCCCGGTCCTATTTCAAGAGGCAGGACCTGACTGCAGAGCGGTTTCTGCCGGATCCGTTTTCACACGGCGGGCGGATGTACCGCACAGGTGATCTGGGGCGTTTTAACAGCGACGGAATCCTCGAGTACCTGGGACGTAATGACGAACAGCTGAAACTTCGTGGCGTGCGTGTCGAACCTGCAGAGATCGAGCAGTCTTTACTCGAGCACCCGGCGATTGACGCCTGCGTGCTTAACGTTACCCGTATCGAACGACACGACAGCCGTGATGATATTCACTATTGCAGCCGATGCGGCCTTGCTTCGAACTGCCCCGGCACTCGCATCGACGCCAGCGGTGTATGCAATCTCTGTAATGATTACCAGCAATACCGTGACCGGGCACAGGCCTATTTCGGCTCCAGGGAGGCGTTGCGGGAAATTTTTGCCGAGGCACAGGCCAGTCAGTCTGGTTTGTATGACTGCATGATGTTGCTCAGCGGCGGGAAGGACAGCACCTACGCACTTTATCAGGTGGCCAGGATCGCAAAACGGGTGCTGGCAGTCACCCTCGATAACGGCTACGTATCAGATGGTGCCAAGGCCAACATCAGCCGTGTTGTCAGTGAACTGGGCATTGATCACCGCTATCTACAGACGCCTGCCATGAATGCGATTTTTGTCGACAGCCTGGAGCGTCATTCCAATGTTTGTCATGGATGTTTCAAGACGCTATATACACTGGCTGTTGAGACAGCCCTGCAAGAGGGTATTCCACTGATCGTGACGGGCCTTTCGCGAGGACAGTTTTTCGAGACGCGGCTGACACCGGTACAGTTTCAGGAAAACAGGTTCGACGTGGCGACGATAGATCAAACCGTGCTGGAAGCACGCAAGGCCTACCATCGTATCGATGACGGTGTCTCGCGCCTGCTGAATGTGGATATGTTCAAGGATGACAAGGTCTTCGAACAGATCAAGTTCGTGGACTTTTACCGCTACAGCGACGTTTCACTGGACGAGATGTACAGCTTTCTTGCGGAACACGCACCCTGGATCCGCCCCGGGGACACCGGGCGGTCCACCAACTGCCTGATCAACGATGCCGGGATCTACGTGCACAAGCACAAGGAGGGGTTCCACAACTATGCCCTGCCATACAGCTGGGACGTGCGCCTCGGTCACAAGCAACGGGACGCTGCACTCGATGAACTCAATGACCGTATTGACATCGAAAAGGTGCACCAGATCCTGCAGGAGATTGGTTATCACGAGGAAGGCTATCTGGGCGAAGGCAGTGATACCCGGTTGACAGCCTTTTTTACTGCCGGCAAGAAGCTGAGCAGTGCAGATTTGCGTGCCTTTCTTGCCGAACGTCTACCGGTGGCGATGATCCCGGCGAGCCTTGTGCAACTGGAGGCGATCCCGCTGACCGCGAACGGCAAGGTTGATCGTGATGCGCTACCCGATCCGCGCCCGGGTCGCCCTGTGGTCGAGGAGGTCTACAAGGCGCCGAGGGATGGCATCGAGGTGCAGTTGGCCAACCTGTGGCGAGCGGTGCTGCGCATACAGCGAGTCGGTATCGATGATAACTTCTTTGACCTCGGTGGTGATTCCATCTCGGCTATACAGATTGTGGCGAAGGCCAATGATGCCGGTATCCCGCTAGGCACACACCAGCTTTTTCAACACCAGACCGTTGCGGATCTGGCTGCCGTCGTGCAGGACAGTGCACAGATCAATACCGGGGCGGGAACGACACAGGAACAGGCCAGGCGGACAGGAGAACAGCTGCGGCCGCTTATCGATCGCAGCAAGGCGGACGTGGACAAGAAGGAACTGGATAAACTGGCAGCGCTGCTCAAAAAGAATTGACCTCCGTGGAACTGGAAAATGTAGACGACATCTATCCCTTGACGCCGGTCCAGGCCGGCATGCTGTTTCATACCGCCAGCGCACCACATTCCGGCGTGTATGTCGTGCAGATCCGTTGCCTGTTGTCCGGTGACCTCAATGTGGAAATGTTTCAGGCTGCATGGCAATCGGTGCTGCAACGCCATGCAGCTCTGCGCACGGCGTTTCTGTGGGAGGGTCTCGAAGAGCCGCTGCAGGTTGTCAGGCAGCATGTGGACCTGCACTGGGAGATACTCGACTGGAGCAAAACGACAGAAGAGGAACGCGCTACCAGGCTGGAAGCATTGCTGTTCACGCAGCGACGCGCAGGACTTGACCTCGGTGATGCGCCCCTGATGCGTATGCTGCTGATCCGGGTGGATGCTGCAAGACACCGCTTCGTATGGACCTGTCACCATCTCCTGGTGGATGGCTGGTCGGTTGCAATTGTTCTCGACGAGGTAATCAGACTCTACCAGGCACGTGTCGAGGGCAAGGATTGCACCCTGCCTGCTGCTGCCTCGTACCGTGATTTCATTGCATGGCAGCGCTCTATAGATCTTGAAGAGGCTTCCGCTTTCTGGCGTGAATACCTCGAGGGGTTCGTTTCCCGTACATCCTTGCGGACACCGCTGGTACCCATGCAGTCAGGTGAAAAGCCTCTTCATCGCATGCTGGAAACCCGGATTTCGGCCGCCGCATCGGCTTCCCTGCTGCAGTCGGCGAGGCAGCTGCGTGTGACGTTGAATACAGTTCTGCATGCTGCATGGGCGCTACTGCTGCAGCGCTACAGTGATGAAAATGACGTGGTATTCGGAACGACAGTCGCGGGTCGGCCGCCGGATATTCCGGGTATAGAGCAATCCGTGGGCCTGTTTATCAATTCTTTTCCGGTACGGGTAAGGGTGGATGACGACCAGGTTTTTGGAAACTGGCTTGTATCCCTTCAGGAAAGCCTTTTGCAGGTGCGTCAGCATGAATATACCCCCCTGACACGGATCAATGAATGGAGTGACATGCCGCGGGGAGAAGCGCTTTTTGACACGCTACTGGTGTTGGTAAATTACCCGCTCCAGGAACCTGCGGATGATGATCCTTGCAGGTTGAAGATTGTTGATCGCGACCCCGTAGACCAGAGCAACTACCCCCTGGCGGTTCTCATGGTTCCGGCCGAGGCGCTAAGACTGGTGCTCGTCTATGATCCGTCTGTCTACTCGGATGAAACGGTGACGGGGATTCTTGACCACCTCCAGACACTGCTCTCGGCGATGCCTGGTTATCTGCAGCGAGCGGTACGCGAACTGCCGATTCTTCCGGATGATGTAAAGCAAAAACTGTTGTTGGCGTGGAATGACACTGCAGTCGAGTTACCGCGCGAGAAAAACGTTCTGGACCTGATTTCCGAACAGGTCGTGCGTGCACCAGATGCGCCGGCTCTCGCTTTTGCCGCTCGCCGCCTTACCTACCGGGAACTCGACAGCGCTTCCGACCACCTCGCCCGCTGCCTGATTGATCATGGCTTGCAAGCAGGCGATCGTGTAGCAATCTATCTGCAAAGAGGTCCGGATCTAATAACCGGGATACTGGCTATTTTGAAGTCTGGTGGGGTGTATGTGCCACTTGATCCCGATTATCCAAATGCCCGGCTCGAGCATATGCTGATTGATTCGGGAGCTGCGCAGGTGCTGACCTGCAGGGAGCTGGCATCCGCGCTCCCCTGCCATGGTGCCAGGCAGGTGCTTCTGGAGGAAGTGGCGTTTCCGTCAGGCAGCGATGCCAGGCATGCGACGTTACCGGGTATTGACGCAGAGCAGCCGGCCTATCTGATTTATACGTCGGGCTCTAGCGGAAACCCGAAAGGCGTTATCGTCAGTCATCGAAACCTGCTCAGTTCAACGCTGGCCCGGCACCACTATTATCAGGTTCCTCCATCTGTATTTCTGCTGCTGTCTTCGGTGGCTTTCGATAGCTCGGTCGCGGGGATCTTCTGGACACTGACATCCGGTGCCGAACTGGTCGTTTCCGAGCACCGTATCGAACAGGATATCGGTCGTCTTGCAGCGTGCATTGAAAAACAGGGGGTGACGCATACCCTGTGCCTGCCGTCATTGTACGACCTGCTGCTGGAACATGCTGCGACGGAGCGACTGGCAAGTCTCCGCACCGTCATAGTTGCCGGTGAGGCCATGCCCAGGCGGCTTTTGCAGCAGCATCGGGCCAGCTTGCCCGCAGTGGCACTGTTCAATGAATACGGGCCAACAGAGGCCACTGTCTGGTGCAGCGTATATGACACCAGCGTTCACGACCCGCACCTACCGGTTCCAGTTGGCAAGCCGGTGGCAAACGCGCGTATTTATATACTCGATAACCAGCAGCGACCTTTGCCCGTGGGGATTCCGGGCGAATTATATGTGGGGGGTGATGGCGTTGCCTGTGGTTACTGGAACAATCCGCAAGCCACGGCAGAGAAGTTCGTGACCGTCAAGCCAGGTACTGTTGAGGAGCGCCTTTACAGGAGTGGCGATCTCGTTCGTTACCTGAGCGACGGCAATATCGAGTTTCTCGGCCGCGCCGACCGGCAGATGAAGCTACGCGGTTATCGCATCGAACCTGCAGAGATCGAGTCGGCCTTGCTGCGCTACCCCGGTATTCAGCAGGTCGTTGTGTTGCTTGGCAACGCGCCTGATTCAGCTGCAGCTATCAAAACTGGCAGCGCTGCCAGGCTGGTCGCTTTTCTGACCACGGACCCGGGTCTTGAAGTCGATTCCAGTGTGCTGCGGGACTACCTGGAAAAATTATTGCCGACCTACATGATTCCAGCCTCTTTCCAGATACTGGACACGATGCCCTTGCTGCCCAATGGCAAGGTGGATACGGCAGCATTACACGGGTTGCCAGGCGAGGTTGCTGACTCCGGAGAACTCCTGGTCGAACCCCGCAATTCAACCGAGCGCCTGCTGGCGGACATCTGGTGCGATGTGCTGAAGCTTGATTCAGTCAGCATACATGACAACTTCTTTGAACTGGGTGGAGATTCCATCCTGAGCATTCACCTCGTCTCAAAAGCAAATCAGCAGGGCTTGTCGTTATCGCCGAATGACCTTTTCAACTTCCCAACTATCGCCCGGCTGGGGACGCGAAACAGATCTGCGCAGGCCGCAGACCGGCGGATTGCCGAGCCGGATGATGTCCATGATTTGACCGCATCTTCGCGAGATCCAACGGACCAGGCAAACGAGGAAGCAGCGTCTTCCATGGTCGCCGAGGCCACTCGACATCCCCTGGTCCTTGTCCACATGCCGAACAGGATAGCCTCGATAATCCAGGACCATATGCACTGGGATCAGCCTGTTTACATTCTGAGCGCGTATTGGGAGCTTGCAGACCTTGACCGTCACATGACTATCGAGCAGTTGGCTAACAAAAATATTGCCGAGCTGCGAGCGCTTCAGCCACTCGGTCCATATTACCTGGGTGGCTTCTCGATGGGGGCGACGATAGCCCTGGAAATGGCTCACCGCCTGCGTCTTGCCGGTGATACAGTGGAACTATTGTTTCTACTGGACCCTCCTGGCCCGTTCGCATCCAGCCGCGAAAACCCTTCGCCGGTTGACGACCCTCGGGGTGAGCACGCACAGATACTTACCTCGCAACCCCCTGGTTCAAACGCTGCGACTCCATTTCCAGGGGAGATCACCGCCAACCTGCTGGCAGCGAGGTTCAGGTACATCAGTTACCGTGTCCTGAAACCCCTGCGTGTTTTTATACGTAGACGCATGATCCAGCCAGGTGCGACCGGGCTGGCTGCAGTGTATCGCGGCTGTGGCCTGAATATCCCGATGCCGTTAAGAGACAACTACTTGCGTGCTGTCTTCGTCGATGCGTGGCGCCGTTACGAATTCAAGGCTTATGATGGGCCCGCGATCATCTTTCATGCCTGCAATACACCAGGAGACAAACAGCTTTGGGAGGATATCACCACAGGTGATCTGACGTTTGAATGCTTCCAGGGAAGGACACACCTTGAGTTTTCCATGGATCAGGAACTGATCAACCAGTGGACATCGCGTTTTGCCAGGCTGCTCATGAACTTTCAGACAAATCCCTGCGACAGTGATACCGATACGGCTGCGTAAACATGGTCCAGGGACACGCCCGATGCGGGCTTCACGCAGGTACGATATGGCACTACTTAAAGTAGTCGGTGATTGCATACCGCATGGGTACTTCCTATGCTAAAGGGGTGGCTTTTCAAGAGTAAGCCGTGTTTATTCCGCCGGTACAATCCTGGCATCCGCGAAGTGACAGGGCATACTCGTCGTATAATCCAGCGTGATGTATAAAATATTTCGTAAACTCGGGGTTTTTGTTGTTCTTGCAACGCTCATTGTGGTGCTGGTGCCGCTATGGCTCGTTCATGGACTGGTATGCAGACTACGCTCACCGCGCGTTGGCTCCCTGCGGGAGCTGAAGCGAGTCTCGGCAAACAACGTGGATCTTTCCCGGATAATGCGTGGCGGACAACCTGTGATCATCGAGAACCTGATGGACAGGTTGGACGTCGAACAACCACCAGATCTGCCGACTTTCAAAACGCTGGCCGCAACCACATCGGAAAGGTTCGCCGTTCGCTTCGACAAGGATGAGTCTCCTTATTATTTATACACCGGCGATTATGGGCGCAAGGCCGATCATGTATCAGAAGTTACCCTGAAGGAATTTCTGGG
>CAJQNP010000205.1 GCA_905479705.1 uncultured Gammaproteobacteria bacterium | reverse complement strand
TCCACGTCACCGTCATCCAGCTCGCGCACCCGGCCTTTAATCTCGTTGGAGATGTGGGGAATCATCTGCACCGTGCCGCCGAGGTATTCACCCTTCCGTTCCTTTTGCAGCACGTCCCAGTAAATGCGACCCGCCGTCACGTTGGATTTCTGGGAAGTCGAAATACCGGTGAAGCGCTCGTAATGTCCCAGGTCGAGGTCGGTCTCCGCGCCGTCATTGGTGACGAACACCTCGCCGTGCTGAAACGGGCTCATGGTGCCGGGATCGACGTTGATATAGGGATCGAGCTTGAGCAGCGTCACCTTGAGACCGCGTGTTTCGAGGAGCGTCGCCAGCGAAGCCGACGCGATACCCTTGCCCAGAGAGGACACAACACCGCCGGTGATGAAGATAAATCGGGTCATTTACTGCCTGGAATCCGTTTGCGACACTATTGCCACAAGACGGGCGTAAACGTTACCAGAATGGCGCGCCCAGCTCAATTACCCAATCGGATACCCGGGGCCGTTCAGGCACCCGGTTTTCGCTCAGTCTGCGGGCTGCCAGTCGATCACGATGCCATCCTCGGCCGCAGACGCCTGGAAGGGCTCGCAGACCCACAAACCCGCAACCATGGCCAGCTCGTCCCCGAGGTAGATCAGCGGAATGCGGTCGCGCTCCCAGGGCGGTATAGCCGCTTCCTGAAAGAGTTTCTTCAGGCTGTGGTGCTGTTCCCGCCCGGGCGGGTGGCAACGCTCGCCACCCCTGCGCCAGGCAATGCGCACACCGCCGGCCGTGATCGCTGCCCGGCGCAACCCGCTGCCGCGGGCCGGCGTGGCGGTGAGTCTGCCGCCGGCGCCCGGCAAGGCCAGTGGCCCGGACAGCGTCCAGTTCAGTTCGGCGCCCGCATCGACAGCCTGGCGTTGCGCAAGACAGTAGACATCATCGCGGTAACGCCGCACCTCAAAGCGATCCCAGTGTACACAGGGCCCGGCATCCTCGCGGCTGTTCAGTACATCCTCGACGATGCGCGTTAACACGGCCGTCGACGGTGCATGCCGGGTGTGCTGTTTCAGCCAGGCACGCAGGGCATTGTCGCGGCGCGCGCCGGGTAGCGCGGCCAGACCGCTGGCCGACACGGTCTCGTGTTGCGAACCCCGCAGCGCCTGCAGGTCATCCGCTGCCTGCCGCGCGAGCAACTCGCTGGCTGCAGCACAATGGGCGGCACTGCGTGACAGGCTCGCAGACGCGGCCGGCCAGCGCTCGTGTAACAGCGGCATCACCCGCTGGCGTAAAAAGTTGCGGTCAAAGGCGGTGTCGCGGTTACTCGGGTCCTCGATCCACACCAGGGCGTGCTGCCTGGCATAGGCCTGCAAGGCTGCACGCGTCACACCCAGCAGCGGGCGCATTTGCAAGCCCTTGCCAGAAGCACTGGTCTCCGGCATCGCGGCCATGCCGCTGACACCACTGCCACGCAACAACTGCAGCAACAGTGTCTCGGCCTGGTCATCCTGGTGCTGTGCCGTCAGCAGGCAATGGCGTGCCGGCAGCCATGCGGCAAGTGCGCCGTAACGCGCGCTGCGGGCCGCGGCTTCCGGGCTCTCGCCCCTGGCCGCGCGCGCATCGACTGCCAGCACCCTGAAATCGATATCGAGTGCGGCACACACCTCTCTGCAATGCGTCTCCCACTGGTCGGCCTCTGCCTGCAGGCCATGGTGCACATGGACCGCGGCGATGCGCGCATCAAGCTGGTCACGCACGGCGCCCAGTGCATGCAACAGCACGTGCGAATCCAGGCCACCACTGTAGGCCACGTGAAAACACGGCACCGCGTCAGGCTGACGCCCGAGTTGCCGCAGGAGGTAATTACTGGTAAACGCCGTCTTGCCCATGTCGAGTACTGACGCGTGATCGCCGGCCGTGGCGCCGGCCCCGCGAGACGTCGCTAGCTGTCGGTGAACTGACCGTAGGACATGAGACGCTTGTAACGCCCCTCAACCAGGTCATCGGTCGATTTGCTGGCAAGTGCATCAAGACTCTTGGAGAGTGACTGCTTGATGGTCGCGGCCATCACATCGACGTTGCGGTGCGCACCACCCAGGGGTTCCGGTATGACGGAGTCGACCAGGCCCAGCTCGTAGAGGCGCCCCGAGGTAATACCCAGTGCCTCGGCGGCCTCGGAGGCCTTCTCGGCACTCTTCCAGAGAATGGACGCACAACCCTCTGGCGAGATCACGGAATAGGTACTGTATTGCAGCATCAGCGTCTTGTCGCCAACACCGATGGCCAGTGCACCACCGGAGCCGCCCTCGCCAATGACCGTGCAGATAATAGGCACCTTGAGGCGCGCCATCACCTTCAGGTTTTTCGCAATCGCCTCACTCTGACCACGCTCCTCGGCACCGATACCGGGATAGGCGCCGGGTGTATCGATGAAGGTCAGAATCGGCATGTTGAAGCGTTCGGCCATTTCCATCAGCCGCAGCGCCTTGCGATAACCTTCCGGCCGGGGCATACCGAAATTCCGCTGCAGCTTTTCCTTCGTGTCCCTGCCCTTTTGCTGGCCAATGACCATCACGGGCTTGTCGTCCAGCCGGGCAACCCCACCGACGATGGCGATCATCGGCGTAATGCCGGTCACCGTGCAGCTCTTCAAAGTCGGTGAATATCCGGATGATGTAGTCCAGCGTGTAGGGCCGTTGCGGGTGACGCGCCAGCTGTGACACCTGCCAGGGCGTCAGGCTGGAGAAGATCGACT
>CAJQNP010000204.1 GCA_905479705.1 uncultured Gammaproteobacteria bacterium | reverse complement strand
GGTCAGCCTGTCACCCGAGCCGAGATGATCAGTTAGCGAAGTGGATACGCAGCAGGGCACCGCCCATATCGCTGGCGGCAAACTCGAGGTGGCCAGCGTAGACACTGATGATTTCGTTCGCCATGCTCAGGCCAATGCCCTGGCCGGGTACCGATTCGTCCACGCGCGTGCCGCGCTGCAGGATGGCGTGCACCTGCTCAGGGGCTATGCCCGGGCCATCGTCCTCGATGAGGATCTCGATGCCGGCGTCCAGGGTATGCACGCTGACACGCACAGCGCCGTGGCAGTACTTGTAGGCATTCTCCAGCAGGTTGCCGAGGATCTCCGTCAGGTCGGCCTCGTCACCGACAAAGCTGCTGGCCGGATCAAGGTTGCGCTCCACGGTAATGTTCTTTTCCAGGTAGACCTTGTCGAGGGTGCGCAGCAGCCGGTTCACGACCTTGTCCACTGCGACCGGTTTCGCCAGCGTGGCGCGACCGGAGACGGCGGCACGTTGCAGCTGGTGACTGATAATGTCATCCATACGTTCCACCTGTTCGCGAATCAGGGACTGCTCGGCCTGTACGTCACCGCCCGATGATTCGCTGGACTGCAGGATGGCGAGCGGGGTCTTCAGGCTGTGCGCAAGGTCGTCGAGGCTGTTGCGGTAGCGGGTCTGCACCGACTTGCTGTGATCGATCAGGGTATTCAGGCTGGACGTCAGGCCGCTGAGTTCCCTGGGGTACTGTCCATCCAGCCGGTTACTGTGTCCCTGCTGGATGGACTGCAGGTCGCTGGTGACGGTACGCAGGGGACGCAACCCCCAGCGCAGGATGGCCCCCTGTGCAAGCAGCAGACCCAGGGCCATGCCGCCGAGCCAGCGCCACAGGGTGGAACGAAAGCTGTCCACCTCTGCCTGAAAACCCGCGCGATCCTCGGCGACGGTGAAGGTATAGAGGGCCTCTTCACCTGCATAGTCTTCCCAGGCAACACCGAAGGCGAGGCGATAGAGTTGCAGGTCGTCGAGCACCAGTTCGCTAAACTGGCGGCGGCCCGGTTGCTGCTGGTGTGCATTCGGGATCGTGCGCCCGGTTAACGACTCCGACTGCCAGAGCGTCTCCCCGTGATGCTCTGCAATAACGGCATACAGGCCCGAGTCCGGTTTCGAGAAGCGCGGCTCGGGCAGTGCCTGTGGCGGGATCATGTGCCCGTTGCTGTCTTCATCCGCTGCCGCGAGCAGGGCATAGATATAGGATTGCAGGCGTTCCTGCATGGCCGCCTCGGCACTGTTGCGAAACGCCGTGTCGAGGGCGAGGCCGGTGGCGCCCAGGAAACCGGCGAGTACCAGGGAGGCGGCCAGTAACAGTCGGCTGTGCAGGGAACGCATCAGCCGCTGTTCGCTTCCAGCCGGAATCGATAGCCGCGGCCGCGCAGGGTTTCTATCGGGGTCAGGGTGTTGTCCGGATCCAGCTTGCGGCGCAGGCGCCCGATGAAGACCTCGAGCACATTGCTGTCGCGGTCATAGTCCTGTTCATACAGCTTGTCGGTGAGTTCCGACTTGGAGATGACCTCGCCGGCATGCAGCATCAGGTATTCAAGCACCTTGTATTCAAACGCGGTCAGTTCAATCGCGTTACCGGAGACGCTGATGGACTGCCTGGCGGTGTCCAGTGCAATCGGGCCGCACTCCAGTACCGGCCTGGACCAGCCGGAGGCGCGCCGTAACAGGGCGTTCAGGCGTGCCTCGAGTTCTTCAAAACGAAACGGCTTGACGAGGTAGTCGTCAGCGCCGGTCTCGAGGCCTTCAACCTTGTCCTGCCAGTTACCCCGGGCCGTCAGTATCAGCACGGGAAAACCCTTGCCGGCGTCACGCAGTTGCCTGATCAGGTCGATGCCGGACATCTTTGGCAGGCCGATATCGATGATCGCCAGGTCGAGTGGGTACTCGGTCGCAATATACAGGCCTTCCTCGCCGTCGGCGGCGACCTCAACGGTATAGCCGCTGTTGCGCAGCTGGTCCCGGAGTTGTTCGCGCAGGCGGGTTTCGTCTTCTACAACCAGCAGGTGCATGGCTTACTGACCGCGGGATTCCGTTCGCCCGCTGCGGGCATCGATCTGGGTACGCTTGACGCGGCCATTCTTGGTGAGGATCTTGATGCGGTAGACCTTGCGGCCGTCGACGCGCAGCGTCTCAGCCGACAGTACCTTGCCCTGGTGCTGCTGGCGTGCCTGGGCAACGGCCTGGTCCAGGCTGATGCCCCCGTTGCCGCCCTGCGCCACCAGTATCGGCTGGTGTGTATACCGCGCAGCGTGCACCGGTGCTGTGACCAGTGCCAGTGCCAGCAACGCGATGAGCAGCCGTGCACCGGTCATAGCCGCTCCTGGCACGCAGCATCAAATACCGTTGGCCGGGGTGACCCTGACGCGTACCGGTATGAACTTGCCGGGATGCTCGCTGGTCTCGGTGTAATAGATCTGGCCTTCATAGCGGTATTTTACACGATAGCCGACCAGTTGCTGTTCCTGTTCGTAACGGTCCACGGTCTCGCAACGGCGTACGTGTTCAACCGTGGAGCGCGGTCGGTAGTGCGAACGGTTGTACTCGTGGCCTACCGAGGCGCCGAGCAGGGTGCCGGCCACGGTCAGCGCCGTCTTGCCATGCCCGCCGCCAAACTGGTTGCCGACGACACCGCCGACAATGCCGCCGGCAATCGGTGCAATGTATTTGCCGTGATTGTAGCTATTGTGCGTGACTCGTTCAGTCCAGCACTCGGTCACCGGTCGGGCAATCTCCACGGTTTCGTAGAGCGGCTCGGTATCGATGACCTTGGCCTTGCCCATGAAACCATGACCGGAAGTAGCGGCCCCGGAAAAGGCCAGTACCGCGATACCTGCTGTCAATGTCGTCAAGGTGCGTTTCATGTCGTTCTCCTTTTTTCTGGCTGTTAAGGGACGGGGCCATACCCCGGTTTTCCCTGATTTCACAGTCAGAATAGGCCCACGACGCTGAATACAGCCTGAACGGCCGGGGGGATGGGCAGGGGAAATCCCTGCAGGGGGTAGATCACCCCGATGGTCGAATAAATTCGACCCTACAGGGGGTAGATCACCCGGGTGTAGGGCCGAATTCATTCGGCCATGGTCTGCGTTGGTGTAGGGCCGAATTCATTCGGCCATGGTCTGAATTGGTGTAGGGCCGAATTCATTCGGCCATGGTCTGTCTTGCAAGGACGGTCGTGATGATGCCCCGGTGGTCGAATAAATTCGACCCTACAGGGGGGACAGATCACCCGGGTGTAGGGCCGAATTCATTCGGCCGCGGTCTGTCTTGCAAGGACGGTCGTGATGATGCCCCGGTGGTCGAATAAATACGACCCTGCGGGGCGTAGATCACCCCGATGGTCGAATAAATTCGACCCTACAGGGGGGACAGATCACCCGGATGTAGGGCCGAATTCATTCGGCCATGGTCTGCGTTGGTGTAGGGCCGAATTCATTCGGCCGCGGTCTGCCCTGCAAGGACGGTCGCGATGACACCCCGATGGTCGAATAAATAGGTCCCTGCAGGGGGTAGATCACCCCGATGGTCGAATAAATTCGACCCTACAGGGGGGCAGATCACCCGGGTGTAGGGCCGAATTCATTCGGCCGCGGTCTGCCTTGCA
>CAJQNP010000203.1 GCA_905479705.1 uncultured Gammaproteobacteria bacterium | reverse complement strand
CAGCGATCGATCTGGCTGCGCAGTATGCCCAGTTTCCTGTGCAGACCGCTGTGACCGTCGTCGATATATTCCTGTTCCAGTTCTGCGGTCAGGATGGCCATGGTGCCCAGTGGTGTGCCCAGTTCGTGTGCCGCACCGGTTGCCAGTGTACCCAGTGCCACCAGCCGTTCGTTCTGCAGGGCCTGTTCACGGGCCTCGGCGAGTCGGCGGTCGCGTTCGCGCAGGTTCTGCGCCATGCCGACAATGATGACAGCAACGAAGCCGGCGCTCATGACAAAACCGAGCCACATACCGAACACGTGCATCTGGAAGCCGCCATCATGGTGCATGCCGCCATGGTGCATGTCAGCACCGGGCAGGGGTTCATTAAAAACGAACAGCGCCGAGTAACAGGCAACCGTCAGGGCGGCCATGGTCCAGGTGTAGCCGCGCGGCAGGATGGTGGCGGCGATGATCAGTGGCAGCAGATAGAACCAGACAAACGGGTTGGTAGCGCCGCCGGTGTAGTAGAACAGGCTGGTGATGGCGGCGATATCCAGCAGCATCTGGATAAACAACTCGGTGTCGCTGATTGCATAGCCGCTCTTCAGACGTAGCCAGGTCAACAGGTTGAGCAAGGCCAGCAGGGAGAGGGTAATGATCAGTGGTTGCAGCGGCAGGTTGAGCCCGAAAGAGATATTGGCAACTGCAATGCCCGCGCTTGCAACAAGAATGGTGATGTTGCGCAGCAGGAACAGCCGCCGCGTGAATCGCCGTGCCAGTTCGTCCCGGGTTTCCAGTTCAGTCGTTGACATCAGCTAATGATGCAGTTGCTGTGTCGGGACGGCAACTGCTTGGGTGGGGTGCGGCATATTGTCGCACTCATGAGCTTCAGGGGTAATCGTCAGAGTGAATGGCAGAAATCTTTTCCGCAGCTGATACCTGAAGGTTTTATGACTTGAAGCGGCCGGGACCGGTGCACCGGTGTATCAGGGCCTGGATGCTCCGCAGTATTGAAACAGACCGGGTCGCACAACGGGCTGGCAACGGGTCTCCTGGCAGCGCGAGCCTGCAACTGGCTGGCCGGGCAACGGGTCGAAGAGTACAGGGCAAGGTGATTACTGTCAGGTCATTTCTCTTGTCTGCCACCTCGACCGGTGTATCTCACGCGCTCATAATTACAGGCCCGCGTGAAGTCTGATCCGTCAGATGGCTCATACAGCAGTCCTGTACAATCCTGCGGATACTCTGACGGGCGCGGGTTATTGATGAAGACAGATTTGCTGGAGAGCATGGATAAAGAAGTCCACGTGTGGCTGTGTGCGCCGGGCTCGATTAATGATCCGGCGCGGTTGTCTGGCTACATGTCGCTGCTCTCTGGCGAAGAGCGTGAGCGGCTGCAGCGTTTTCACTTCGAGAAAGACCGGCATGCTTTCCTGGTATCGCATGCGCTGGTGCGCAAGGTCCTGTCAAAATACGCAGACATTGAACCGGCAGACTGGCAGTTCTCGACGGGTGAGCAGGGGCGACCCGAAATAGTCAGGTCTGCAGGAATGCCGTTGTTACGCTTTAACCTGACGCATACGCAGGGGCTCGCGGCGTGCGTGGTTACACGGGATATTGCCTGTGGCATCGATGCAGAAAAACTCACTGCACGCGGTAATCCGCTCGCGGTTGCCGAAAAGATGTTTGCTACAGCCGAGCTTGCAGACCTGAACGCACAGGGTGAGGAAGGGTTTCTTGAGCGCTTTTATGTTTACTGGACATTGCATGAGGCCTACTGCAAGGCGCTGGGAGTCGGGCTGACGCGGTCTGATCACCGTTATGCCTTTGTTGCGGGGCCTGGTGGGCAGTACGGTTTGAAAACCAGCGATGCCATGCAGGTCGGTGCGAACGACTGGTGTTTTGAGGTGAGCCGGCCTACCGCAGAGCATGTCGTCAGCGTGGCCTTCCAGTCCGTTGACTGTGCTGGGCGGGGTATCGTCGCCAGGTTTATCGTGCCGTAATTGGCTATTTATATGGATGGGTCAGCCAGGAGGCGAGGCTCGTGAACAGTCTCGCCACGAAGTTTGGCAAGTAGCCCTGATCCATAACGGCGAAATGGCGCCGATTGCCTCGCCCGGACACGCCGGTGTTTGCACTGAATCTCGAACAACCATGTCATGAAAGCTATCGGTTTGATGGCTGGCCTGGAGGGCGTGTGCGATCAGTCGATGCCCCCATCTCTTATCAAGTCTCAGTATATTTAACGATATAACAATCAAATACATAAGACTTCTGCTAATGATCTGCATGTGACAAAGTTTTATCGTTACACAATATATTATTATATGCTAATATCCTTAATATGTGTAACGGGAGGAGGGGCACCGTGTCGGCTCAATTAATCGAACAGCGCAGGGGTACTGAAGACGTGGCTGCCCGCGTGCTCGTCATGGGGCAGCCGGGTAGTCATGTTGATCAAGTAAAACAGGTTCTCGAGTCCGCTGATGGGCTTTACGAGGCAAGCTGCATCACGCCGCTAGAACCCTGCTCGCAATATTTTGTCGGGGGGCATCCCGATATCCTGTTGATCCAGAACAACGCCAGGCCGGGGCAATTCGAAGACTTTCTTGCAGAGATGGTCGCAGGGTATGGCGCCATGCGTGTCATCGTGTTCGGTCAATCCATGTCGGATGATTACCTGTTCCGTATCGTGGATGCGGGTGTGCACGGCTACATCAACGAGCACATGAGCGCTGAACATATCCTGGGTGCACTGAAGGCGGTGATGACCGGCAAGTACTGGATCGAGCGACGCATCATGGAGATGTTTATTGCCAACCGCTCCATTCGTGATCATATGCGTACCCGGATCAATGCACTTGGTGAGCGCCTGACCACTCGTGAAACAGAGGTGCTGAGCCTGGTCATGGAGGGCCTGTCGACCAGCGAGATCGCAGACAAGATC
>CAJQNP010000202.1 GCA_905479705.1 uncultured Gammaproteobacteria bacterium | reverse complement strand
ACCAGCTTGCCGGCCGCGGGATGAACGCTGACCCGCTCATCGCCATCATGCAGCACGAGGTCACCGGACTGTGCAGGCACCTTCACGTAGTACGCCGCGGAGAGCAATTCATCGTTTTCATCGTGATGATGCAGGGAGGTGTGATGCCCCGCCTCCATGGCGTTAAACCAGAAGCCTGCCTTTAATGATGCTACAGGGAGGCCCAGCAACTGACTGGCCTGTTGTTTCAGCATATCCAGGACTGTATCTATTTCCGGTATATCGGACCTGTCTATATAGATATTCTCAAAGCGTCCGCCGAAATGGTGCGTCGCCCTGAACCGGTCCGTACCGGACAGGGCCAGAAACCGCTCCAGCAGTCTGGCATTGAGCTTACCCGGATTAGCTAATGTGAATTCTTGATAGAGCATGTATAAACAGCCTGACTGTCTCTACAAAATCAGTATTTTACCTGCAACCCTGCCCGCGCTGAAGGCATTCGGCCGGCATGTATTACCGAGTGAATACTCCTTTTGAGGTGGTCGCATTACACCCGCCCGGGCTCTTCCGATAACGCCCGCATTGCAATACAATTCCGCATCGAAAATTCTTTACTTGGTATGAATCAGGAGCATAGCCATGGCTATTGAAGTAAACGGCAAGAGCATCGAGACCGATGATAACGGCAACCTTACCGATCCATCCACCTGGGATGAAGATGTTGCGAAGGCACTCGCTGCAGAAGACGGCATTGAGCTGACCCAGGAACATATGGACGTAATCAACTATCTGCGTTCAGAATATTTCGACAACAACGAGCAGCCCATGGAACGCGCCATCAACAAGGGCATGTCCAAGGTCTGGGGCAAGAAGATCACCAGCAAGGATCTCTACGCGCTGTTCCCGCTGGCACCCAGCAAGCAGGGCAACAAGATCGCGGGGCTGCCGTTCGTCGCACGCAAGGGCGGTTACTGATCAAGCCGCCCGGTCGAATGAATTCGACCCTACATTCAAGCAACACAACCCGTAGGGCCGGATTCATTCGGCAGGCGGTCGAGTAATTTCGACCCGATATCCAGGCAACACAACCTGTAGGGCCGAATTCATTCGGCCAGGCAATTCAGGTCAGGTAAACAGCTGGTTAATGTCTACCCTGCCTTCTGATTCTGGATTCCCGCCTGCGCGGGAATGACAGCAGAAAGCAAAGAACGTCTGTAGAAAACAAAAAAGCCGCAGCCTTTCGGCGTGCGGCTTTTTTAATGGTCTTGAAACAGGTCTAGCGATGCGAGCCTTTTTCCTCGTGCGCCATGTCGACCAGCTTGTTGGCCATTTCCATGTATTCCTGGCGGTAGCCCTTTAACAGATGCCCTTCTTGAGCAGCAAAGTAGTCTTCCATTTCAACGCCGTTGGCTTGCTCGTAGTCCATGAACTTCTTCTGCATTTCCAGCATCTTTGCAATCAAATCCTGTTTTTCACCCATGTCAGATTCTCCAGATTCACGTAATTCTTTGATATTTACACCAGTTATGGCGCTACTATAGTCACTGCAGGTGGCCGGTTGTATATCCCGAATGGGCAGTTTTCACCACCCCGCATGCAAACCGATTATGCAGTGCGCTTCTGATCAAAAATCCCCCGGCCGGGGTAGCTACTTGCTTTGCGGTTTCTTCACCGCATCAATACCCTTGTGCGGCATAAACAATCCGCAGCCGATCATGCGGCCCTCGCCAAGGCCGTGCTGTTGCAGGCGCACGGATTGTTCCGGCTCCAGGTCGGCCACCATCAGGCTGCGGGTAAACACCGGGCCCTCGGGAAAGCTCATGGTATGCGTGATGCCGCCAAGCATCTTGCGACACGGTATATCGATTTCCAGCATCTGCTCAGCGGCCTGTTGCAGGAACTCGGCTTCATCCAGGTCTTCACGTGTAATGACATACCGCGAAAACAGTGTCGGCAGGCTCGACAGCATGTAAGTCTCTGACCTGCCGACCTCGAGCGGGTGACCGTCGACATCCAGCGTCTGGCCGCTCAGGGCCTGTGCCTCTTCAAGACGCCGCTTCGGCACACGCAATCGCATGCGCGTCCGCTTTGACAGGTGCAGCAACTCGTTTTCAACATCTTCCGGGCGAAACCAGCCATTACCGGATGCGGCACCGTGAATCAGGTGTATACCGCTGAATTCTTCATCATCCAGCCAGGGCAGCGCGGCCCGGATAGCCGTCGAAAGTGTGTGCGCATGATCCAGCGGGATGGTCGGGCAGCCTATTCGGTAGGCGATATCCACCACGTCATCCGGGATCACGAACCCCGGCTGCTTGTCTTTGTCTTCATTCCAGAACATTACGTTTCTATCACCATTCATTACGTCAGATCAGTTTTTTGCGCCGCGGAAAAGGCGGCCTCCAGCTTGTCTTCCCAGTCCTGCGGTGTATCGGGAAAAGGCGGCTTTACATCCATGCGGAAGAACATTTCACCACCGCGCGCACGCTCGCCAACCGTCTCTTTCAGCTGTTCAAATGACTCCAGGTCATGCGCTTGCAACAACACTTCACTCAACCACAGCATCTACAGACTCCGTCACGGTTACCCTGGCACCCGTCAGGCACCCTGAATGCGTTCATGGTAGCGCGCCCGATACAGCAGGCGCGTCCGACCGCTCTGCGCATCATCGTTAAACGCTTCACGCTTGTGCAGTACATTGTTACAGATTATACCCTGTCCAGCTTGCAGACGATGCCTGACTATATAGAGTGCATCACTGTTGAGTAGTTCACTCAGAAATCCCGCGGCGAGGCGCGTATTCCGATCGTCCTTCCACTCGACACTGCGCGTTCGCGCGGTATAGCGCATGTGCAATGCACCGCGCGCCGACACGGAAAACACCGGACCGGATTGTTGCGGACGCAACTCCACGCCGCCCTCGATGTTGGCGGGAATGGTCATGGCATCGGGTTGCATGAATGCCCTGATGTAGTCGGGGTTTTCATCGCGCAGCAGCAGGTAGGCAATTTCAGGGTCAAGAAACAGGTTGTCGCCGCCACTGGCCGAGGTTGAAACACAGTGCATGATAATGCCGCGCACCTGCTCTTGCGGGCGGTTGTAATAGCCATCCGTGTGCCAGTTCAGCGGACGGTTCGTGTAGGGGATGTAACGGGTGCCGGCACTTTCCGCCACGACCCGCAGGGAGGTGATGCTGTCCTCGTCTGCACGCAGGTTCATGTCGAGGGTTTGCAGTCCGAATTGCCGCCCCAGGGCACGAATGGCCGCCTTGTCCACCGGGCTGCCGGCCTCGTAGATGGCCATGTTCATGGCCTGACAGCGCGCCAGTAATGCCGCGTGCTCCGCCGGCTCGAGCCGGGCAATGTCCCTGACGTGAACAAGCGGGTTGCCGCCCGGGGATTTATACTGTCCCAGCCGGACCTCACGCCATGCCTGGTAGGCGCTGTCATTATCGAGATCAAACGGCTGCATGGGCATCGATGGGGGCGACATAAACGGGGCGCCATCTTACGAGCGCACCGGCATTTATGACACCGCTTTTTGAAAAACAGTCGCCACAGCTATCTAGTTGATAACGCATGTCATTCTCATTAACTAACGCGTTTTTTGGCCGTTGGCAGCTGAGGCCCTGCAGCGAAAATGCAATTAAGTGCGCGTTAATATAAGAAAAAATTCTGGTCTCATTAATTTTGCACGGCATGTCTACTAACTACCAGAATTTCAATAATATTTTTGCCAATACCCATTTCGGGATACAGGCCATTTCCTGCGCCACCCCATGGGTAGGATAGGTTCACCCGGGCCGCAAACCTAGAATGCGCGTAATCAAGAGATGGTCTGCCTTTTGACATGACCGGCTCACTGATTTTTCGAGTTGCCGGTGCGTGGGAAACCGGCAATGCATGACTATGTAATTCAGTTAAAACTTGTGGTGCAAGCGAAAACAAATCTCAGGAGATCACCATGGCGAAGAACACCTATCCAACACCGATGCTCGACAACCTGGAAACCGGCCCGTGGCCGAGTTTTATCACCGGCATCAAGCGTCTGCGCGACGAGCACCCGGATGAGCGCATCAACAGCGTCACCAATGGCCTGCTCGGTCAGCTGGAACATTCCTATGAAACCCGCAAGGGCTACTGGAAAGGCGGCACGGTCAGTGTCTACGGTTATGGTGGCGGTATCATCCCGCGGTTCTCTGAAGTCGGTGATGCCTTCCCGGAATCCAAGGAATTCCACACCCTGCGCGTTCAGCCGCCGGCCGGCAACTTCTACACCACAGACATGCTGCGTCAGCTGGGTGACAGCTGGGAAAAGCACGGCTCCGGCCTGGTGACCTTCCACGGTCAGACCGGCAACATCATGTTCATCGGTGCCACCACCGAAAACACCCAGCACTTCTTTGACGAGATCAACGAGTACGGCTGGGACCTCGGCGGCGCCGGCCCCTGTGTGCGTACCGCCATGTCCTGTGTCGGTGGCGCACGTTGCGAGATGTCCAACTGCAACGAGCACGCCATCCACCGCTGGATGGTGAACAACTTCACCGATGACGTACACCGCCCGGCCCTGCCCTACAAGTTCAAGTTCAAGGTCTCCGGCTGCCCGAACGATTGCCAGAACGCCATCGAGCGTTCCGACTTCGCCATCATCGGCACCTGGCGCGACGACATGAAGGTCAACCAGGAAGAGTTCAAGAACTACATCGAGAAGAAGGGTCGCCAGTACATCATCGACAACGTCATCACACGTTGCCCGACCCAGGCCCTGTCCCTGAACGACGACGACACCATCAGTGTCGACAACCATAACTGCGTACGTTGCATGCACTGCCTGAACGTCATGCCGAAGGCACTGCACCCCGGCGACGACAAGGGTGTCACCATCCTGATCGGCGGCAAGCGCACCCTGAAGATCGGTGATCTCATGGGTACCGTGGTTGTACCGTTCAAGAAGCTGGAAACCGAGGAAGACTACGAAAGCCTGCAGGAAATGGCCGAGGACATCATCGACTTCTGGGCAGAGAACGGCCTGGAACACGAGCGTTGCGGTGAAATGATCGAGCGTATCGGTTTGATCAACTTCCTTGAAGGCATCGGCATCGACGTTGATCCGAACATGGTCAGCAGCCCGCGTCAGAGCTCCTACGTTCGCATGGATGGCTGGGACGAGGAAGCCGAAAAGTGGTTTGAAAGGAAGCGTGAAGAAAAGCAGGCTGCCTCCGCCTAACAAACCAGACTCACTATAAACAGTCCCGGTGCTCCGGCACCGGGATTTGTTCAGATAAATACAGAAATTCAGGAGAATCTCATGGCACAAGAAATGCGGTCGCCAATAGAATCAGGTTGCCCGGATGCGTTCCAGTACATGCACCCGGTCATGCGCAAGAACTTCGGACAGTGGGCCTACCACGAAGACCCGCAGCCGGGTGTCCTGCTGCACGTATCCAACAACGGCGACAAGATCTGGACCGTCCGTGCGGGTACCCAGCGTATCCTCGACGTCTTCACCCTGCGCAAGCTGTGCGACATCGGTGACGAGCACGGCGAAGGCTATATCCACTTCACCATCCGCAGCAACATCGAATACCAGGTTGCCGACGAAGCCAAGGTACAGCCGCTGATCAAGGCTCTGGAAGACGCCGGTTTTGTCGTCGGTGGTACCCGTAACTCGGTTGCCATGCTGTCACACACCCAGGGCTGGTTGCACTGCGACATCCCGGGTACTGATGCCTCCGGTGTTGTGAAATCCATGATGGATGAACTGATCGGTGAATTTAAAGAGTGGAACATGCCGAACCGTGTTCACATGACCACTTCCTGCTGCCAGATTAACTGTGGCGGCCAGGGCGACATCGCCATCAACGTGCAGCACACCAAGCCGCCGAAGATCAACCACGACCTGGTGTCCAACGTCTGCGAACGTCCGTCTGTTGTTGCACGTTGCCCGGTTGCCGCGATTCGCCCGGCGCTGGTTAACGGCAAGCCTTCCCTGGAAGTCGACGAGAAGAAGTGCATCTGTTGCGGCGCCTGCTTCCCGCCCTGCCCGCCGATGCAGATCAACGATGCCGAGCACTCCAAGCTGGCTATCTGGGTTGGTGGCAACCACTCAAATGCCCGTGGCAAGCCGACCTTCCAGAAGCTGGTTGCCTCCGGTATTCCGAACAACCCGCCGCGCTGGCCTGAAGCCACTGCCGTGGTCAAGAAGATCCTCAAGGCCTACAAGGAAAACGCCAAGGACTGGGAGCGTATCAACGACTGGATCGAGCGTATCGGCTGGCCGCGTTTCTTCGAAGTGACCGGACTGCCATTCACCAAGTACCACATCGATAACTGGCGTGGTGCCCGTGCAAGCCTGAACGCTTCCACTCATATCCGTTTCTAAGGGTAGCGATTCATGAAGCTTACTATCCAGATAAACGAGGGACCGTACCAGCATCAGTCGGCTGACTCGGCCTATTTTTTCGCCAAGGCGGCGCTGGACAAGGGTCACGAAATTTTTCGTATCTTTTTCTACCACGACGGCGTCAACAACGGCACGCGCCTGACGACCCCGCCGCAGGACGATCGCAATATCGTCAGCCGCTGGACCGAGCTCGCACAGGAACATGACATTGACATGGTTCTGTGTGTGGCGGCAGCACAGCGTCGCGGCATTGTTGATGACGGTGAAGCCGAACGTAACGGCAAGGACGCAACCAACATCGCACCGGGATTTCGAATTTCCGGTCTGGGCCAGCTGGTTGAAGGCGGCATCCAGAGCGATCGACTGGTTGTCTTCGGCGACTAACGGGGTACTGATTAATGTCTGATACAAAGAAATTTTTATACATTAACCGCAAGGCACCCTACGGGACCATCTATGCATGGGAGTCCCTGGAAGTCGTGCTGATCGGCGCTGCGTTCGAGCAGGACGTCAGCCTCGCCTTCATGGACGACGGTGTCTACCAGCTGATGAAGGGCCAGGACACATCCGCTATCGGCATGAAGAACTTTTCGCCGACCTACGCAGCACTTGGCGATTACGAAATCACCAAGATCTTCGTTGAGAAGGAATCACTGGAAGAACGTGGCCTGACACTTGATGACCTGCAGCACCTTGTCTGGGAAGACGAAGACGAGGACTGGGCCGAGAAGGATTCCATTCGACTGGTCAGTCGTGCGGAACTCGGTGATGTTATGGCTGAACAGGACGTCCTGTTTAACTTTTAATCCGGAAAGGTCAATCACAATGTCTATGTTACACCTGGTAAACAAATCGCCTTACGAAAACAACAACGTCAGCACCGCCTCCTCCACCATGAGGAGCGACGACGTGATGCTGCTGATCGAGGACGCGGTCTATGCCGCGGTCAAAGGCGGCAAGGCATCGACAATGCTGGAGGGGCACAAGGTATCCGTTCTGGGCCCTGACCTGGCAGCCCGCGGTATTGCTGAAGACAAACTGGCTAGCGACGTTGACGTCATTGACTATGCCGGGTTTGTAGATCTGGTTGAGTCCAACGACAAAGTACAGTCCTGGCTCTGAAATATTTTTAATTGACTAGCGTCATCCAACGAGGAGACCTCAAATGAGTAGCATTGAAGCAAACGGCAAGACCTACGAAACTGACGAAGAAGGTTACCTGGCTGACCTGAACACATGGGACAAAGACGTCGCTGTTGTTATGGCACAGATCGACGACTGCGAACTGACCGAGAACCACTGGGAAGTCATCAACTTCCTGCGTGAGTACTACGAAGAGTACCAGATTGCTCCTGCGGTTCGCGTGCTGACCAAGGCCATCGGCAAGAAACTCGGCAAGGACAAGGGCAACAGCAAGTACCTGTACGAACTGTTCCCTTACGGTCCTGCAAAGCAGGCTTGTAAGTACGCCGGTCTGCCGAAGCCTACCGGCTGCGTCTAAGACACCGTCATTTCGCATGCAGGGGTTCATCCCCTGCGTGCGCTGACAGTTTTTACCAACCTAACCGTAGGAGTTCAGAAACATGTCGTTTCTGACCATAGTTTATGCGCTGCTGTTCTACGTTGCCACGGCCCTGCTGGTCGTGGGGCTGGCGTCTAAAATACGCCAGTACGCGAAGACACCTGCACCCCTGAAAATACCAACCACCCCTGCACCGGTGACACGATCCGGTGTGGTGATGCGTATGTTCCGCGAGCTGGTATTTTTCGAAAGCCTGTTCAAGTCCAATAAATGGATCTGGATATTCGGCTGGATGTTTCACTACGGAATGTTTCTGGTGCTGGCGCGTCACCTGCGCTACTTCACCGATCCGGTCTGGACCTGGGTTGACCTGATTCAGCCGTTTGGCATGTATGCCGCCTTTGCCATGTCAGCCGGCCTGCTCGGCCTGTGGGCACGCCGCATCCTGGTCGATCGCGTGCGCTACATCAGCGCGCTGTCCGATCACCTGATGCTGGCCCTGCTGTTTGCCATCGCCGGTACCGGCCTGATGATGGACTACGTCGTCCATACCGATATTGTAGCGGTCAAGGAATTCTTCCGTGGCCTGATGTACTTCAGCTGGAAGCCCATTCCGGAGGATCCGGTTCTGCTGGTCCACCTCGGACTGGTAGCCCTGCTGATGATCATTTTCCCGATCAGTAAATTACTGCATGCACCGGGGGTATTTTTCAGTCCGACCCGCAACCAGGTGGACAACCCGCGTGAACAGCGTCATCTGGCCCCCTGGGCAGCCGAGCTGGAAAAAAACAGGAGCTAACGCGTGGCTGATTTCGACATACCGGAGCTGAAAGAATTCCCCGTCGTTCCTCATATACAGGAAGGCACAATGGCGCACAGCAAGCCATTTGTCTCCAAGGAACAGTTTCAGGAACCACTGGGTTTTCCAGGCGAACTGGTCGACAACTGGCAGGAAGTTGCCTACGACAAGATGGAAGAACTCACCGGCAAGTACCGCTCGCTGGCCGTGTTCCTCGACTCTTGCGTGAAGTGCGGCGCCTGTACCGACAAGTGCCATTACTACCTCGGCACCTCTGACCCGAAGAACATGCCGGTCGCACGCCAGGACCTGTTCCGCAAGGTCTACCGTCGCCGCTTTACCTTTGCAGGCAAGTACTTCCCGAAACTGGTCGGCGCCGTTGATCTCACCGAGGACGTCCTGAACGACTGGTACAGCTATTTCCACCAGTGTTCGCAGTGCCGGCGCTGCTCGGTGTACTGTCCGTACGGCATCGACACCGCGGAGATCTCCATGGCCGCACGCGAGGTCATGGACGAGATAGGCGTTGGCCAGAAGTACTGCAACGAGATTATTGCCAAGGTCTACAAGATCGGCAACAACCTGGGCCTGCCGCAACCGGCCCTGGCCGATACCCTTGAAGGTCTGGAAGAAGATATTGAAGACGATACCGGTGTCACGGTGCGTCTGCCGCTCGACGTAAAAGGCGCCGACGTACTGGTTGTGACCCCGTCAGCTGACTTCTTCGCCGAACCGCACGTCGACGGTCTGATGGGCTATGCCAAGGTCTTTCACGAGGCCGGCATCAGCTGGACGCTGAGTTCACACGCCAGCGAGGCCGCCAACTTCGGTATGTTCATCGGCAGTTACGAGAACATGCGCAAGGTTTCGCTGCGAATCCGCGAGGCCGCACTCGACCTGGGCGTCAAGCGCATTATCTTCGGCGAGTGTGGACACGCCTGGCGCGTCGCCTACAGCTTCCTGAACACGCTGGCCGGCCCGTTCGACTTCCTCGATCCGAAGTACCCGGTGCCGATGCACATCATGGAATTCACCCATGACCTGATCCAGCGTGATGCGCTGACACTCGACAAGTCAGCCAACGACGACATGGTCCTGACGTACCACGATTCCTGCAACGTGGCACGCGCCTCGCGCATGGGCCCGAAACCGGGCGGCCAGTTTGTACTGCCGCGCGAGGTCATCAAGGCCAGTTGCAACCATTTTTACGATATGCCGCAGGACACGATTCATGAAGCGACCTTCTGCTGCGGTGGTGGCGGCGGTCTGCTGACCGACGACCTGATGGAACTGCGCGTCAAGGGTGCCCTGCCGCGCATGGAAGCCCTCAAGCACGTCGTGGAAACACATGGCGTCACCCACATGGCTGCTATCTGCGCGATCTGCAAGAGCCAGTTCGCCAAGGTACTGCCCTACTACGGCTTCCAGATGGACAGCATCGTCAGCGTACACCAGCTGGTCAGCAACGCGATCGTATTGGGTAACAAACAGTAATTTTTTTACATATCCGGTTCAGGCTAATAACCAGATCAGATTAACAGGAGAACAGACATGGCAACTTCTCGCGATGACATGGAAAAAGATCTGACATTCCGTCGTTTCAAAGACGGGGATAGCAAGTATTCCCGCATCGGCGATGACATCTTCAACGAGGACAATTCCTACAAGTGTCCGACCTACGTGCATCGCACCCCGCCGTGCCAGGGCAGCTGCCCCTCCGGTGAAGACATCCGTGGCTGGCTGCAAATCGTGCGCGGAATCGAGAAGCCTTCCGGTGAAATGAGCATGGAAGAATATGCCTTTCGTCGTTCCACCGATGCCAACCCCTTCCCTGCCATGATGGGTCGTGTGTGCCCGGCACCGTGTGAAGACGGTTGCAACCGTAACAACGTCGAGGATTTCGTCGGCATCAACTCGGTTGAACAGTTCATCGGTGACTCCGCCTACGAACAGAAGTTCACCTTTGATAATTCTGCCCCGCTGAGCGGCAAGAAGGTCGCCATCATCGGTGGTGGTCCTGCCGGTATGGCCGCAGCCTACCAGCTGCGCCGCAAGGGCCATGCAAGCACCATCTTCGATGACCATGAAGAGCTGGGCGGGATGATGCGCTACGGCATCCCGGGCTACCGTACACCACGCGACGTGCTCGACCACGAGTGCCAGCGTATCGTCGAGATGGGCGGCATCGATCTGCGCATGAACACCCGCGTCGGCAAGGACATCAGCGTCGAGCAACTCGATAAAGAGTATGACGCCGTCCTCTGGGCACTGGGCTGTAAATCAGGCCGCAAGCTGCCGGTTGCGAACAGTGACGCGCCCAACTGCGTCTCCGGTGTTGCCTTCCTGGAAGCCTTCAACAAGGGCACCCTGCAGGTCACGGCCGACAAGGTCGTGTGTGTGGGTGGTGGTGATACCTCCATCGACGTGGTCTCCGTTGCACGCCGCCTCGGCAAGATCGAGAAGATCAACAAGGAAGACCGGCCGGAGCAGGTTATCGGTGGCTACGTTGCCCACGATTCCGCCTTTGCCGCGGCACGCGAAGGTGCCGAAGTTACCCTGACCTCGTTGTTCGAACGCGAGGAAATGACTGCCACCGAACACGAGGTTCATGACGCGCTTTATGAGGGTGTCCGTATCGACAACGGCGTGATGCCGATCGAGGTCATACTCAACGACGATGGTCGCGCCAAGGCACTGAAGATGGCCAAGTGCGAGATGGTCGACGGCCGTCCGAACGCCATCGAGGGCACCGAGTATGAAATTGAATGTGACCTGATCGTCTCGGCCATTGGCCAGGGTGGTGATCTGTCCGAGGGTCTGGAATCACTCGACAACGGTCGCGGCCTGATCGACGCCGATGCCTTCTACCAGGTTCCCGGTCGTGAAGGACACTTTGTTGCCGGCGACATTATTCGTCCGCACCTGCTGACCACCGCGATCGGCCAGGCATCGATTGCCTCGGAAAGTATTGACCACTTCCTCAAGCAGGAAGAACAGTCCAAACGTCCGAAGGTCGACGTACACCACTTTGAACTGCTGCAGAAACTGAACGAGAGCAACCTGGCACCGGAAGAATTCGAGGCCGGCAAGGAAGGCGACCTGCGTGGCACCGCGGATGCGAGGTTCGCGGTGCACAACTACGAAGACCGCTCCAGCGCCGAGATTATTTCATCCGAGCGCCTGTTCCTGGGTCACTTCCCGTTCACCCCGCGTAACAAGCGCAGCGCCCACGGCCCGTCTGCCGAGGAAGTGCTGGGGCACTTCGAGGAACGCGGCGTCGGTCTGACGACCGAGCAAGCCGTTGACGAGTCCGGTCGCTGCATGAGCTGTGGCATGTGCTTCGAGTGTGACAACTGTGTCATCTACTGCCCGCAGGATGCCATCTTCCGGGTCAAGAAGGACCAGTACACCACCGGCCGCTATGTTGACACCGACTATGACAAGTGTATCGGCTGCCACATCTGTTCCGATGTCTGCCCGACCGGCTACATCGACATGGCCATGGGCGATCACTAACCGCGACTTTTACA
>CAJQNP010000201.1 GCA_905479705.1 uncultured Gammaproteobacteria bacterium | reverse complement strand
AGTGTATTCAATTTTCGCGAACTGCCCGGAACCACCGGTCTGTTTCTTGTGAGTGTAGGCGTCCTCGATCCGCTGGGTAATGGTTTCACGGTAGGCTACCTGCGGCTCCGGTGGTGTGGAACCCCAGTCAGAGACCAACTGGCGTTATGCCAACGAGTCCGAGGTGGCGCGTGTCATCTTCGTCAACAAGCTCGACCGCATGGGTGCCGACTTCTACCGCGTGGTGAAACAGGTCAAGGACGTACTTGACGCCAACCCGCTGGTGATGGTGCTGCCGATCGGTATCGAGGACGACTTCAAGGGCATCATCGACCTGCTGACACGCAAGGCATGGGTCTGGGATGACTCCGGCGATCCGGCCGCCTACGAACTGCAGGACCCACCTGCCGACATGGCCGATGCCGTCGAGGAGTGGCGCGAGAAACTCATCGAGACCGCCGTCGAGCAGGATGACGAGATGCTGGAGCAGTACCTGGAAGGCAACGAGCCGTCCATCGAGGACATCAAGCGCTGCATCCGCAAGGGCACCATCGCGCTGGACTTCTTCCCGACCTACTGCGGTTCTGCCTTCAAGAACAAGGGTATTCAGCTGGTACTGGATGCCACCGTGGACTTCCTGCCGAACCCGACCGAGGTCAAGCCGCAGCCGGAAGTCGACCTGGAAGGTAACGAGACCGGTGAACTGGCCACGGTTGATCCGGACCGCCCGCTGCGCGCGCTGGCGTTCAAGATCATGGACGACCGCTTCGGCGCACTGACCTTTATCCGGATCTACTCCGGCGTGCTGGAAAAAGGCACCACCGTGCTGAATACCTTCACCGGCAAGACCGAGCGTATTGGCCGAATCGTCGAGATGCATGCCGACTCGCGCGAGGAACTCAACAGCGCCCAGGCAGGCGACATCGTTGCTGTCATCGGCATGAAAAACGTGCAGACCGGTCACACGCTGTGCGACCCGAAGAACCCGGCCACGCTGGAACCGATGGTGTTCCCGGAACCGGTGATCTCCATCGCGGTGTCGCCAAACGACAAGGCAGCGGCCGAGAAGATGGGTATCGCACTGGGCAAGATGATCAAGGAAGACCCGTCGTTCCGCATGGAGACCGACGAGGACAGCGGCGAGACCATTCTCAAGGGCATGGGCGAGCTTCACCTGGACATCAAGATCGACATCCTGCGCCGTACTCACGGTATTGAAGTCACCGTCGGCAAGCCGCAGGTAGCCTACCGTGAAACCATTACCCAGCGGATCGAGGACGTCTACACCCACAAGAAACAGACCGGTGGTTCCGGGCAGTTCGCGAAAATTGAATACACTATCGAGCCAGGTGAGCCAGGCAGTGGTTACGAGTTCGAGTCAACCGTGACGGGTGGTACCGTGCCACGGGAATTCTGGCCGGCTGTCGACAAGGGATTCAAGAAAAACATGGAGAAAGGCGTGCTCGCCGGCTTCCCGTGTCTCGACTTCAAGGTCACCCTGACTGATGGTGGCTACCATCCTGTCGACTCATCGGCCGTTGCCTACGAGCTGGCCGCCGGCTCGGCCTATCGTCAGAGTATGCCGAAGGCCGGACCGCAACTGATGGAACCGATAATGAAGGTTGACGTATTCACCCCGGATGAACATGTCGGTGATGTCATCGGCGACCTCAACCGCCGCCGCGGCATGATCAAGTCTCAGGAACCGGGCGCGACCAACGTGCGCATCAAGGCAGAGTGCCCGCTGAGCGAAATGTTCGGTTACATCGGTGACCTGCGTACCATGACATCCGGTCGTGGCCAGTTCACCATGGAATTCCTGCACTACATGCCGTGCCCGAAGAACGTTGCGGATGCCGTCATCAAGGAAACACTGGAGCGCGAAGCCGCGAAGTAAGGTCGTCAGACCGGTTCGGCAAAAACGGCGCCTTTGGCGCCGTTTTTCATGGTGCATTGCGGCGTGTCGAGAAAAACCCCCGAATAACCGCTGCAGCATCACTGGCCAGCAAGGGCTCGATCAATACAGCGGTAAAGCCGACGTCATCCGCCCCGGAGTTGCCGGCGTGACTTGCTACTTGTCAGATCAGACAGCCAGCTCATTGCCGTTCGGGTCGGTGAACTGGAAGCGACGGCCACCCGGGAATGAAAAGATATCCTTCACGAGTGTGCCGCCAGCGGCGACGACGGCCTCACGTGCTTGCTCGAGATCGAGCGCATAAATGACGACCAGCGCCGCGCCACTGGTCGTCGACGATTGTTGCTCCGCGCGGTAGAAGCCGCCATCAATACTGCCGTCGCTAAAGGCCCGGTAGTCCGGGCCGTAGTCGGTAAACGTCCAGCCAAAGACCTGTTCATAGAACGCCTGCACGGCATCAAAATCGCGCGCCGGCCATTCAACATAATCGACCTTCAGGTTCTCGCTCATCAGGTCCTCCCGCTAGAGACGGTAGGTGATATTCAGCTTGCAGTCCTCACCGCCAATATTGATGACAAAAGCATCGTACCAGTCACCGTGATAGCTCCACTGCAGCTTGCCGTCTTCATCCGGCACCATCACGACCTTCTCAAACGGCGCATCGCCCATGCGCACATCGAGTTCAACCGGCCCCTTTCCGTAACCCCAGACAAAGGCATCCAGCCGGGTTGCAGCCATGCCGGGTGTCAGCACCAGTGGCTCAGCGGTCGTACAATCGGCGATATGCAACTCGTGATAACCGGTCGCCTGGTACCACACGTGCGCCATGGCCATGCCTGTCAGCAAGGCTGATATCGCAACAAGGATGGTTCTGGACATTCGCTGGCTCCCCGTGAATTTCATTGGCCGACAGTCACCACGAACGCCTGCCCGGCAGGCGACTACAGGAGCAGCGAGTAACCCAGTCCGAGCAGTGCACAGGCCGCGATGACCGTCATGATACCGACCTTGTAGCGGAACAGCGCGACGAAGGCGGCGGCACCAATCAGCGCAGAGAACCATTCAAAGCGCCCGTCAAAGCCCGCCGGCCAGAGGACGTGGTAGGCAAAGAACACGGCCAGGTTGATGACCACGCCGACCACGGCCGCGGTGATGCCGGTCAGGGGCGCGGTAAATTTCAGATCGCCGCGTGTTGCCTCGACGGCCGGGCCACCGAGCAGGATAAACAGGAACGACGGCAGGAAGGTGAACAGGGTGGCCACGCTGGCAGCGGCAATACCCGCCAGCGGCAGCATCTCCGGGCCGAAGATCTCCTTGGTCCAGCCACCGACGAAACCGACAAAGGCAACGACCATGATCAGCGGCCCCGGGGTGGTTTCACCCAGCGCCAGGCCGTCGATCATCTGGGTACCTGTCAGCCAGGCATACTGCTCGACGCCACCCTGGTAGACATACGGCAGCACGGCATAGGCACCCCCGAAGGTGACCAGCGCCGCCTTGGTAAAGAACCAGCCCATCTGCGTGAGCGTGCCCTGCCAGCCGAAGTTATTCGCCAGCAGGCCCATGACCGCCACCCAGATCGACACGCCGATGATGGCGAACACAATCAGGCGGCTCCATCTGAAGCGTGCAGATGCCGGTACCGGGGTATCGTCATCGATCAGCGCAGGTCCGTAAGTATCCCTGCTGCTGCCATGGTGACCGCCGGCCCTGAAATACTGCGGCGCGATATGCGAGCCGAGGTAACCGATAATACCGGCCATCAGCACGATGTACGGGAACGGTACATCGAGTGCGAAGATGGCAACAAATGCCAGTACTGCCATGGCGCGCAGGACATTGTTCTTCAATGCGCGCGAACCGATACGGTAGGCCGCGAACACCACGATCGCGGTGACTGCCGGCTTGATGCCGTAGAGAATACCGGCAACGGCCGGTACATCACCGAACACCAGGTAGATCCAGGTCAGGCCAATCAGGATAAACAGCGACGGCAGCACAAACATGACGCCGGCAGCGATGCCACCCCACACGCCGTGCATCAGCCAGCCGATGTAGGTGGCCAGCTGTTGCGCCTCGGGGCCCGGCAACACCATGGTGTAGTTAAGCGCGTGCAGGAAACGGTGCTCGGAAATCCAGCGGCGCTTCTCCACCAGTTCCTGGTGCATCATGCTGATCTGGCCGGCCGGTCCGCCAAAGCTGATGAAGCCCAGCTTGAGCCAGTATAAAAAGGCTTCAGCGAACGACACGGGGTCCGGTCGGGCTGCTACATCCTCTGCAGTGGCTGACATACTGGCTGCTACTCTTGTTGGTATTATTCGGGTGAATGACGGGGCAGCCGCCATTATGAGGGCGGACCGTCGTGTTTGTCTTGTCTATTTCGCGGCATCGCGGCGGGCCAGCAAGCGATCGAGCTGGTCCGCGAACGCCTTGCGTTCGACCTGGCCGGGCGCAGGCGGACCACCGGTGTCGACCCCGCTGGCGCGCAGGGTGTCCATGAAATCCCGCATGTTCAAGCGCGCCCGGATATTGTCCACGGTGTAGAGTTCACCGCGCGGATTGAGCGCATGCCCCCCTTTTTCGATAACCTCGGCGGCCAGAGGAATATCGCCGGTAATCACGAGGTCACCGGGAGTCATGCGCCGGACGATCTCGTTGTCTGCCACGTCAAAGCCAGACGCGACCTGTATGAAGCTGACATGGCGCGAGGGTGGAACACGCATGGGCCGGTTGGCGACCAGCGTGACCCGTGTCGCCGTGCGCTGTGCCGCGCGAAACAGGATATCCTTGATAACCACCGGGCAGGCATCGGCATCCACCCAGATATTCATGGCGCGCAGCACCCGGACTTGCTGACTGACGGCAGGCCGCACATCATTGTTTTGCTACCAAGCGTCCACGAAAGAACACGCCCGGGTGTTGCTCGCCGGCCCTGGCGCGCTCGCGAATCGAATCACACCGGCTAAAGCCATCACTTGACTCGCTGTCGGCACGCGACTGCTTGCCATCATCACTCAGCAGTAGCCAGTGACCATCGACATCGACCAGCGCCTCGGCATGCAGGTCAGCAATTGGCTGCAGCGCTTCAGCCCGCTTGCTAAAGCCGTCCCATGCATACAGGGCAAACTCACCGCCGGACTTCACGGATCCGGCAATCAGCAGGTAACCGTCGGCGTGCCTGGCCATGTCACGCACTCCACGGTCTCCCAGGTCAAGCCGACTGACTGACTGCACGCTGAAGCGGTCACCGTCCGGCAGCAGACTCACCAGCATGGCCTTGCCCTTTAATCCTTTTGCCGCCGACAACGGCGAACGAAAACCCAGCAGCAGCCCACCCTCTGGCGTGGCGGCGAGCCCCTCGATATTCACCCCGCCCGCCTTGGGCGCGCGCTTGCGGACTGCCTTGTTCAGCACGGCGCGAACAGCCGGGGAGTCCAGCAACACATCGGTAAGGTCTTGTGGCGGGACTATTATTTCCAGGTCCTGCAGATCGGGAGACGGCACCGTGGTGGCAAACAGCACACGCCGGTTCGGCGCATCCCGGGCATCACGATCAGGACCGTGTGACCCGAGCCACCAGATTCGGTCGCCGGCACGCGTTGCGGCCTCGATATCGATCTCGGCGGATGACGGCAGATCGAGCAGTTCCTCGAGATCAAGGCGTGCCGTGTATTGCCCCCCGGACAGGGGAAAGGCGAACAACGTATTCAGCTCATCGTTGGCCACCAGCAACGTGGCATCGTCCAGCATGACGGCCGCGGAACCATCGCATACGCCGCTAAAGACGCGCTCAGCCGCCGCGTCGACAGCGGATACCGCTGGCTTCGGTGTGACCTGACTTTCCCACGGCGCCGTAGCGTCAGTTGCGTCACCCCCGCAGGCAGACAGCAGCACGGTCGCGAACACGACCGTGACGGCAATTACTGATCGTGCAGGCATGTCCGTTTACGCTGCAGCTGCAGACGCTATTCCGGCACGCCCTGCCAGAGCATCTTGTAGCCAAGCTCGTAGGTCTCCTCGCAGAACTCGGCCACCTTGTCGAATTTTTCCTTGAAGACATGATCGGCGTGGGACTGCTCATGCTGCTCAAACGACTTCCAGTAGGTCATGATGACGAGGTGTTCCTCGGTCATCTTGGTGGAGTCAAAGGAGCCCTGCTCGGAGACGAACCCGGTGTACTCGTAGACCTGGCCACCGATGAAACCACCGGCCTCGTCACCATAGGCATTCTTGACGACGTTGCACATCTCGCCGAGCGCGAGCTCGACATCTTCCACGGTCACGCCGTCCTTGAGCTTGACCACGTTGAACATCATGACGGCGCCAAAGGGGATGGATATTGCTTCAAACATGCTAAATCTCCTGTTGATTAAATACGGTACCACACGACCTGACGGGTAATACCCGTTCACTCAGGACGTGGCGTCATCCTGCCCGCCGCGCGGTGTCACTGTTTCTTCCAGTCCGAGCAGGTTCTGTGACACGTCGCTTGGCAGGGCCTCGACCTCACGCAGCTTGCGTTCCATGGCACGGGTACGTACCCCGGTCTGGTCGATGGTGTTGGACGCCGTGTCCAGCTGTTTTTTCACCTTGCTCAATACATCACCAAACTTGCCAAACTCGGTCTTCACCGCCGACAGAATGGTCCACACTTCACTGGAGCGCTGCGCGATCGCCAGCGTGCGGAAACCCATCCGCAAGCTGTTAAGGATCGCTGAAAGGGTCGTTGGACCGGCAACCACGACACGGAAATCCTGCTGCAGCCTTTCGACCATACCGGGCTGGCGCAGCACCTCGGAATAGAGACCCTCGGTGGGCAGGAACAGGATGGCAAAATCGGTGGTATTGGGTGGATCGATATACTTTGCGGCGATGTCCTTTGCCGAGCCCTGGATGGCGCGAATCAGCGCGGCCGTTGCCCGGTCAACGGCCTCGACATCGGCCGTCTCGGTAGCATCGACCAGCCGCTGGTAATCCTCCTGGGGGAACTTGGCATCGATCGGTAACCAGATATTACTGGCATCATCCTGCCCGGGCAGGTTAATGGCAAACTCGACAATCTCGGATGAACCGGCCTTGGTCTGCACATTTCTTTCGAACTGGTCCGGCGTGAGTATCTGCTCGAGGATGTCGCCGAGTTGAAACTCGCCCCAGGTGCCGCGCGTCTTGACGTTGGTGAGCATGCGCTTCAGATCGCCAACGCCGCTGGCCAGGTGCTGCATGTCACCCAGACCACGCTGCACGGCCTCGAGCCGCTCACTCACCAGCTTGAAGGACTCGCCGAGGCGCTTCTCCAGCGTGCTCTGCAATTTCTCGTCGACCGTGTGGCGCATCTGGTCGAGCTTCTTTTCGTTGTTCTCCTGCAGCGTCCTGATCTGCGAGTCGACCGTCTCGCGCAGCTTGTCGAGGCGCTGTTCATTGGATTCAGCGACCTGCTTGACGCGCTTCTCGACAGCATCCAGCCCGGTCTGTTGCGTATCCCTGAGGTTCTCGATGGTCTTTGTGACAGCGTCATGCAGCTTCTCGATCTTTTCCTCGTTACCTGACTGCAGCTGCTTCATTCGCGTTTCAATCGTCTCACGCAGCTTCTCCAGACGTACCTCGTTGGAATCCACCAGCGTCTTGACCTGGCGCTCCACGGTGCCGAGCCCTTCCTGCTGTGTCTTGCCGATTTCGCCAATGGTCCTGACCACGGTGTCATTCGCGGATTTCTGTGAACCGGAGACCTCCTCGCGCAGGCGCCGCGACTCCTCGGCCGACTCGCCCCGGCTGATGCGGAATTCCTCGCGCACGTGATCGCGAATGAGTTCGGCCTTGTTGGCGGACTGACGCCAGATAATGACTGCCAGCAGGATGACGCTGAGGCCTGCCAGACCGACTGTCACCCAGTTGAGTATTTCGTCCAATGCCTGTTTCTCGTGTGAATTCATCCGGTGGACTTGCACCGGCCACAGGACGGCTATTATGCAGCAACCATGGCGAGTTTACTCGCCCGCTGCTCACGGCCGTCACGGCTTTTGAATATACTGTAGCCATGTCCGACAGCAACCGACTCAACATGGATTTCGACAAGGCGGTCGTCGTCACCCCGCAGGACCAGCAATGGGTCAACAGTCCCGCCGAGGGTGTCTCCCGGGTCCAGCTGGAACGGGTCGCGGCCGAATCGGGTCACACCACCAGCCTGGTGAGCTTTGAACCCGGTGCCCGCTTTGCGCAACACGGCCACCCGCTGGGCGAGGAACTGTTCGTCCTCAGCGGTACCTTCTCCGATGAATTTGGCGACTACCCCATGGGCAGCTACATTCGTAATCCGCCCGGTTCGCAGCATTCACCGTTCACCCGTGACGGCTGCAAACTGTTCGTCAAGCTCGACCAGTTTCTTCCAGAAGACACTGCCCGGGTGGTGGT
>CAJQNP010000200.1 GCA_905479705.1 uncultured Gammaproteobacteria bacterium | reverse complement strand
CACGAGCGCACCGCGAAAATCATGCTTGCTGATTATTCGAGTCCTTGAGCCCATCGGTAAGCGGGCGAATATACTGAGTCCCTTCTCTGTCGTAGTTGCCGGCAGATTACCAACGTATACATACATAGAGTTGCTCTCTTTTTAATTAGTTATGTAATAAAAGATAGACCCGTTTATCGCGAGCGGCAAGTCCCGGCAAATTATTTCTGGTTAACGGGACACCCGGATCACGTAACGTTGCAAGGCAACTGATTAATAATTTAATAAACCAGATTCCCCATGACTTTCCGCAACAGCACAATATAGTCTCCGGCATTATTCTGGCCATCCGGTGATGGCGTACCCCCAACGAGTGGCGCCACGTCCCAGCGCGCTTGCTCGGCGCCCGAGGGTATATAACTGCCCACCAGGATACGCATGGCCAGCAGCAGGTCGGCGCTATCGACAGCGCCATCACCGTTGACATCACCGTCGGCGGCACTCGATGGCGTGGAATTGCCATCAAGTGGATTTGACCCGGCAGCCACTTCAACATCATCGTTGTAGCCGTCAGAATCCGTATCGGCGACCAGAGGATCCGTGCCCAGCACAACTTCCTGGAAGTCGGTCAGGGTATCGGCATCCGACTGCGGATTGGCCGGATCGGTACCCAGCTCCACCTCGGCATCATTACTCAAACCGTCATTATCGTCATCGGTTATAGTGCAATCAATGCCGGTAACTATGCCGCGGTCACAAAAGGCATCCCGGATCACCGCTTCGTTCAGGCCAGCATTCAGGTTAATATCAGCATCCACCATGGCCAGTGCCGCAGTGCCCATGCTTGAACCACCCGGCAATGCGAAATGATGCTCAAGCACCAGTTGATCGGTCGCAAATGCACCCAGTAAACCGCGGATATCCCAGAGGGTTGCCGACCAGATCTCGCCATCGGCATGCACCTGCCCCACCAGGTCCACGGGGTATTGCTTGATGCCATCGACACGACGCAGGCACGGCGGGCTGCCATTGTCATACGAGGTCGCATCCCATTCACCGACACAGGCATCATGTGTCGACTGGTATGCCGAATCGCCATCAAGCGCATGGAAGCTTGCCGCAAGATAGTCGCCAAACCCCTCCCCCATGGCACCCATCTGGCCACCACCCCAGCTGCTGTTCTGGTCATGCTGGATCGCATGGCCGTATTCATGCGCAATGATATCGGCGTCTTCAGCGTCGTCGACACCACCGTCGCCAAAGTGTATTCCGTCATCACTCGTTGAATAGAAGGACTGGTCTGCAGTGTCCCAGTGCGCATGTGTCGGGGTTGGAAAGTCACGAATCCCATTGGCTATTCCCACATCGTCATCAAAACCCAGACTGTGGATATAGCGTTGTATCGAGTCGACAGCATGATATACCACGACCTGCTCAAATCGTTTGTCACTGCGATCATAGGAATAGTTACGACTGGCCTCGTCTGCATCGGGAAGCTTCTTGTCTTTTCTTCGTATGATCAGGGAGACGAATTCGCCCTCCAGCAAACCGGTGTTGCTATCCAGCCCCTGCAGGATCACGCTCTCACGCGCGCTGTCCAGCAACGTACCGGTTGAATCATTGCCATCACTGATGCTTGTCCAGTTGCCATGAAACTGCACCGGGTTCGGTGCATAGACATAACCACCGCCACTCACGAAGGCCATGCGGTTCTCCATAAACAATAATTCCCCGGTACCGGCATGGATGACCGTCAGGAAATCACCCAGTGGCTCGGCGCTATACACCATCAGGTTCCAGGCCAGCTGTAACTCACCTGATTCGTGCAAAAACCACACCAGTTCTGATTGTGTCGCTGCACGCAGCGGTTGCCTGTTTACTGTCGACTGTTCGATGGCATCTCGTGCAACCAGTTCGGCACGCGACGCAGTCAATATCGCCCGTTTTCTAATCACCGGCTTCGGTGCTGGAACATAGCGACTGTGCACAACCTGAATGGAACCATCCCTGCCCTGGTGCACCGACACATTGCCCTGGAACACCGGGTAGCCAGCCAGCCGCTGGCGGAAGCGCGTATGCGAACTCGCCAGCCCCTGCTTGCTCTCGATCAGTTCCAGGTCATCACTGCCCCGTAACAGGCCCAGACCCTTGCCGTGCGCCTTGAGATAGGCCCGTGCACTGCCTGGCGGATCAATACGTTTGCCGGGAAAACGACAACCCCGATAGGACCTGGATTGACCGGAATCACGACGGGTCTTGCAGCCACTCTCCGCGGCAGCCGGCAGCGACCTGGGCGGCATTTGAACTGGCTGCCTTGACGCTGGAGAGCCGGGTGCTGTTGCCGGACGCTTGCCCTGTGCCGCCTCGACCGGCGAGAGCAACTGGCCAGCCAGAAAGGCTGTGAACACAAGCGGGTAGCACCAGCGATGAAGTAAACCAGGCGTCATCATTATTATTGTCTGTCCATCCCGGGATTGGCCGGAAACATGATTCTTGTTCCATACTAGGAAATATTCAGGACGATTCCAAACTTTCCGGGCAACGCCCACAAAAAAGGGGCCTTGCGGCCCCTTACAGGTATACAGGATGAGCGTGGATCAGGCTTCAGCCTTCTCCTCTGCTGCAACTGCCTTCATGCTGAGACGGATACGGCCCTGCTTGTCGACTTCCAGGACCTTTACCTTGACGATGTCACCCTCGGACAACTTGTCGCTGACGTTCTGTACACGCTCTTCACAAATCTGCGAAATATGCACCAGACCGTCCTTGCCCGGGAGAATGGTGACGAAGGCGCCAAAGTCCATCAGCTTGGCAACCTTGCCGTCGTAGATCGTACCGACCTCGACGTCTGCAGTGATCTGTTCTACGCGGCGACGCGCCTCGTTACCTGCCTCGAGATCGACAGAAGCAATCTTGATGCTGCCGGAGTCATCGATATCGATATTGGCGCCGGTTTCTTCCTGAATGGAACGAATGGTTGCACCACCCTTGCCGATCACATCGCGGATCTTGTCCGGGTTGATCTTCATGGTGATGTAGCGTGGCGCGAATTCCGAGACATCTTCACGCGGCTCGGTGATTGCCTTGTTCATCTCACCGAGGATGTGCATGCGTCCGGCATTGGCCTGTGCCAGCGCCTTGTCCATGATTTCCTTGGTGATACCCTGGATCTTGATATCCATCTGCAGGGCGGTGATACCGTTGGTGGTACCGGCAACCTTGAAATCCATGTCGCCGAGGTGATCCTCGTCGCCGAGGATATCGGTCAACACGGCGTAATCGTTGTCTTCCTTGATGAGGCCCATGGCCACACCGGCAACCGCAGCGCTGACCGGCACACCGGCATCCATCATCGACAGGCTGCTGCCGCAGACGCTTGCCATGGAACTGGAACCGTTGGATTCCGTGATTTCAGAGACAACACGGATAGTATAGGGAAAGCCTTCCTTGTTTGGCATGACCGCACTGACGCCACGTTTTGCCAGCTTGCCGTGCCCCACTTCGCGACGCTTGGTACCACCGACACGACCGGTTTCACCGACACAGTATGGCGGGAAGTTATAGTGCAGCATGAACTGTTCTTTGTATGAACCGGACAGGGTGTCGATCAACTGGGCATCACGCTCGGTACCCAGGGTCGTCACGACCAGTGCCTGGGTCTCGCCACGGGTAAACAGTGCGGAACCGTGTGCACGCGGCAGGACACCGGTACGGATGGTGATAGGACGAACGGTGCTGGTGTCACGACCGTCAATACGCGCCTCACCCGCAATGATGCGGCTGCGCACGACCTTCTTCTCCAGCTTGCCGATCGCACCCTTGACTGCGTCACGGGAGAAACCGTCCTTGTCATCATCAGCCACCTTGTCGACGATTTCCTCGCGGACCTTGCCAAGCAGCGTGTAGCGATCCTGCTTGTCTGCAACCTTGTAGGCGGCCGCAATGGCGTCCCCGCCTTCCTTCTCTACAGCCTCGAGCAGTGCGGTATTTTCTTCAGGTGCCGCCCACTCCATGGCCGGCGTATTCACCTCGGCTGCCAGTTCACGGATGGCATTGATTGCTACCTGCTGCTGCTCGTGTCCGAAGACCACCGAACCCAGCATGACATCTTCCGAGAGTTCCTTCGCTTCTGATTCAACCATCAGCACGGCGCTTTCGGTTCCGGCAACCACCAGGTCCAGCTGTGACACTTCCATCTGGTCAGCAGTCGGGTTCAGCACGTAGCTGCCATCGACATAACCGACGCGGGCTGCGCCGACCGGGCCGTTGAACGGCAGGCCGGAGATGGACATCGCGGCTGAGGCGCCAAGCAATGCTGGAATGTCGGGATTGATTTGCGGGTCGAATGAAATGACCGTGAGGATGACCTGCACCTCATGTGTAAAACCTTTCGGAAACAGCGGACGCAGCGGGCGATCAACCAGGCGACATAGCAGTGTCTCTGCTTCGCTGGGACGTCCTTCGCGGCGGAAAAAGTTGCCGGGTATCTGGCCGGCGGCATAACTCTTTTCCTGGTAGTCCACCGTCATCGGAAAGAAGTCGCGACCTTCCATTGCATTCTTGTCGCCAACCACCGTTGCAAGCACTTGTGTCTCGCCCATGCTGACGATGACTGCGCTACACTGGCGCGCGATCTCGCCGGTTTCCATCGTGACCGTCTGGTCACCGTATTGAAAGGTTTTCTTGATTGCACTCACAGGCGTAGTCCCTTGTTTGTATAAAGGTGAAAATTCAGACAGTGAAATGGAGTTGTTCTAGCGACGCAGACCGAGCTTGCTGATAAGGTCCTGGTAGCGTTTGCTGTCCTTGTGTTTCAGGTAGTCGAGCAACTTGCGGCGCTTGTTAACCATGCGCAACAAACCCTGACGCGAGTGGTGGTCACCCTTGTGTTTGTTAAAGTGTTCGGTCAAACCGGTTATGTTTGATGTTAACAGGGCAACCTGCACCTCAGGTGAACCGGTATCGGTATCACTGCGCTTGTTATCACTGACGATCTGACCCTTTTGGTCGGCACTCAAAGCCATCTAAAAACTCCCGAAAATTACTTAAAATCTCTTCAAATTGAGCGAGCTGCGTATTCTAACCGCGGTATCCGCCGGCCACAAGCATCTCATGTGGATATCAGGGCTATCAATTAACCACCATCAGGCGGCGCGGCGCCACCCGGCCATCGTCGAGGATCTCGCCCATCCCCAGAAAGAGGGATTCGCCCTCGTAGAGGCGTACCCAGCCGGTTGTCGGGGCCTTTGGCACCAGTACCGGCTGACCCTGCCGCAGGTAAAAGGCCGCATCACCGGTCAGGCGTACATCCGGCCATTGTGTCAGGCCGCTTTCCATGGGCAGCAGCAGCTGATCCAGCGCGTAATGCCCCTCGGCAGCCACGGCCTCCAGCTGCTCCATGCCGATCATCCCCGAATCGTCAAAAGGACCGACACCCAGGCGTCGCAAACCGGCCACGTGCGCCCCGCAGCCCAGCCGTTCACCAATATCCTCAACCAGCGTACGGACATAGGTACCCTTTGAGCAGCGTACCCGGATTTCCGCGGTCGGCGCCTCCAGATGCACCAGGTCCAGGTCAAAAATTGTCACCTGACGTGCCTCGCGCTCGACCTCAACCCCTTGCCGGGCCAGCTTGTAGAGGCGCTCACCCTTGTGCTTGAGGGCGGAGTACATCGGCGGTATCTGCTCGATATCGCCAAGAAATTCGTCCAGCACAGTGCGTAACTGCTGCTCGCTGATATTGTCGACGGGGCGCTGTTCGATCACCTCGCCTTCGGCATCACCGGTGGTGGTGCGCTCACCGAAACGGCACAGCACCTGGTAATCCTTGTCGGCATCCAGCAAAAAACCGGACACCTTGGTTGCCTCGCCAAAACACAGCGGCAACAGGCCGGTCGCCAGCGGATCGAGGCTGCCGGTGTGCCCTGCCTTGCGGGCGGCATAGAGTTTCTTCACCGCCTGCAGCGCGGCATTCGATGTCATGCCGGCCGGCTTGTCCAGCAGCAGGATACCGTTTACACGGCGCAGATTCGGATTATGTCGACGTCGACCCATCGTGCAGAGACCACCCTGATTCAGTTAATACGCGACTACTCACTGTCGTCGCCGTCATGCTTGTCGCTGGCAATTGCCTCGTTAATCAGCGCACCCAGGCGCGCGCCTTCCTCGAGCGAACGGTCCAGGTAAAAGCGCAGCTCGGGCACGGTCCGCATGCGCATCAGCTTGCCGAGCTTGTGTCGTAGAAAACCGGATGCGTGGTTTAGTACGGTAACCGACTCGCCGGACTTTTCCTCGTTGCCCAGCACCGACACGTAGACCCTGGCGTGTCCAAGGTCGCGTGAAACCTCAACCGCGGAGATACTCACCATGCCGAGGCGCGGATCCTTGATCTCGTCGCGAATCAGCGCCGCCAGCTCGCGCTGCACCTGTTCGCCGACACGGCGTGTTCTTGGAAATTCCCTTGGCATGGCGTTTGGCTGTTGCAGAAAGATCACTTGCCGGCAGAAGTCACGCTGAGAGGTACACACCGGGTTACTGCCGGCACAGCGGTCAGCAGATGGTTTCCCTGTGCGACATTCTCCAGGGGAATACAGCTCCCTGACGATGACCGTCTGTGCAATAACTACAGCGAGCGGGCTACCTCAACACGTTCGAATACTTCAACCTGGTCACCGGCCTTGACGTCGTAGTTTTTCACGCCAATACCGCACTCGGTGCCGGCCCTGACCTCGTTGACGTCATCCTTGAATCGACGCAGGGATTCCAGTTCGCCCTCGAACACCACAACGTTGTCACGCAACACGCGTATCGGTGAGCTGCGACGCACCACACCCTCGGTCACGATGCTGCCGGCAATATCCCCCAGCTTGCGGGAACGGAAAACTTCCTTCACGGTGGCGAGACCGATAATCTCCTCGCGCAGTTCCGGAGCCATCATGCCGCTGGCGGCCGCCTTGACGTCGTCAATGGCGTTGTAAATAACGCTGTAATACTTGAGCTCGATGTTGTTGTCCTCGATCAGCTGCTTGGAGGACGCATCGGCGCGCACATTGAAGCCGATAATAATGGCGTTGGATGCAACCGCGAGATTGACGTCGGATTCGTTGATTCCGCCAACACCGCTGGAAACCACCTTGACCTTCACTTCGCGTTCATCGGCGGTAAGACGTGTCAGTGCATCGCTCAACGCCTCGGCGCTGCCCTGGACATCGGACTTGAGAACGATGTTAACGGTCGGCGTCTGACCATCGCGCACCGACGAGAAGACATCCTCGAGACGTGCCTGTTGTTGCTGGGCAAGCCGCTGGTCACGGGATTTCTCCATGCGCAGCTCTGCAAGCTCGCGTGCCTTGCGCTCGTCGGCAACCACCACGACGTCATCACCGGCATTCGGCACCGAAGACAGGCCCAGCACCTGCACCGGTATGGAAGGACCGGCCTCGGCCACCTGCTTGCCAGTCTCATCGAACATGGCGCGTACACGACCGTACTCGGTACCGGTCAGCAACAGGTCGCCCTTTTTCAGGACACCGTTCTGCACCAGGATCGTGGCGACCGGGCCGCGTCCCTTGTCGAGACTTGATTCGACCACAATGCCGGTTGCCGGGCAGTCATGCACGGCGGTCAGTTCCAGCAGTTCGGCCTGCAACAATATGGCGTCGAGCAACTCATCGATACCTGCACCCGTCTTGGCGGATACCGGCAGGAACATGGTATCGCCGCCCCAGTCTTCCGGTATCACTTCCAGTGCGGACATTTCATTCTTGACACGTTCCGGGTCCGCCTCTTCACGGTCCATCTTGTTCACGGCAATGACCAGCGGCACACCCGCGGCCCTGGCGTGCTGGACGGCTTCCTGCGTCTGCGGCTTGACGCCGTCGTCAGCAGCAACCACGAGAATAACAATGTCGGTCACACCGGCACCGCGGGCACGCATGGCAGTAAACGCGGCATGTCCAGGCGTATCCAGGAAACTGATCATGCCCTTGCCGGTTTCCACGTGATAGGCGCCGATATGCTGGGTAATACCACCGGCCTCGGCATCGGCAACCTTGGTACGACGTATATAGTCGAGCAACGAGGTCTTGCCGTGATCGACGTGGCCCATGATGGTAACCACCGGTGGACGCGGCAGGCGTTCACCCTGGATTTCTTCAACCTGCTGCTTGAGTTCTTCTTCAAGCACATTATCCGTTGCCACCTTGGCAACGTGTCCCATTTCCTCGACCACCAGGATAGCCGTATCCTGATCGAGCACCTGGTTGATCGTGGCCATCACGCCCATTTGCATCAGGACCTTGATAATCTCGGCCGCCTTGACCGACATCTTGCGGGCAAGCTCGGAAACAATAATGCTTTCCGGCACCTCGACTTCATGCACGACCGTTGCAGTCGGCCGTTCAAAACCGTGTTCGCTACCCGACTCGATAGTGACACGACGTGTCGGCCTCGCCTTCTTCTTGCGACGACCGCCCTTGCCCGCAGTCACGTGCAATTGCTTGCGACCGTACTTGGTATCCTTTGCAGCAGTCTCCTTGCGCGTCTTGCGCTCGGATTCCGTCTTCTTGCGGCCTTCCTCTGCAGCAGCCTTTTCACGCGCCTCGGCGGCAGCGAGTGACTGTTGCCGTAACTCTTCCTCGGCCTGCTTGCGCGCATCACGCTCGGCCTGAAGGCGCTGTTCCTCGGCCTCGCGTTCCTCGGCCTGTTTCTGCCTGGCCTCCTCGCGTTTCTTGTTAAGCGCTTCGTCCTGTGCTGCGGCTTCTGCCTGGATCCGCGCCTGCTCCTCGGCTTCCTGTTCAAGCCGCTCTTTCTCTTCCGCCATCAGGTCTGCGCGTTTTACATAGGTGCGCTTCTTGCGAACCTCGACGGCAACCGTCTTGCCTTCAGGGCGGGTGCGTGCCGCACCGCGACCCAGCGGTCCGCGTCCCGCGGGCACCGTGGAACGCAGTTCGGTCTGTGTCTTTCTTTTCAGCGTGACCTTGCTGGCGCCGCCCGCAGACAGGGCCCCCCGCTTGCCATGACTCTGGCGCAGGAAGTCCAGCAACACGGTCTTCTCGCTGTCCGTGATGGTTGAATTTTCATCACCCACGGACAGGCCGGCCTCACCCAGTTGCACCAGCAACCTGTCGGGCGGGACTCCGACCGCTTCCGCGAATTGTTTTACCGTGACTTCTGTCATTGTCTGTCTCACACCTCTTGCAACCGTCAGTCGCTCGCCTCTTCAGCAAACCAGGGAGCGCGCGCCGTCATGATCAACGTGCCAGCCCGATCCTTGTCCATACCTTCAATATCCATCAGCTCGTCTACCGCCTGTTCTGCAAGGTCTTCCATGGTGATCACACCACGGCCGGCCAGCTCGTAGGCCAGATCCTTGTCCATACCGTCCATTTCCAGCAGGTCCTCGGCGGGTTCCGCATCGCCGATCTTTTCTTCCTTCATGATGGCCTGTGTCAGCAGCACATCACGGGCACGGCCGCGCAGTTCCTCGACGATATCCTCGTCGAATTCCTCAATCGCCAGCAGTTCGCTGTTCGGCACGTAGACCACTTCCTCAATGGAGGAAAAACCTTCCTGCACGAGGATCGCCGCGATTTCTTCATCGACATCGAGATGCTCGGTAAACAGCTTCTGCAGCTCGTGTGCCTCGGCCTCGCTCTTCTCCTCGGCCTGCACCTCGTCCATGACATTCAGCGTCCAGCCGGTCAGCTGGCTGGCAAGGCGTACATTCTGTCCGCCACGGCCGATTGCCTGTGACAGCTGGTCTTCGCCCACGGCGATGTCCATGGTATGGGCTTCCTCATCGACAACAATGGAAGCAACCTCGGCTGGCGACATGGCATTGATGACAAACTGTGCCGGGTTGTCATCCCAGAGGATGATGTCGACACGTTCACCGGACAGCTCGGTGGATACCGTCTGCACGCGTGAACCGCGCATACCCACGCAGGCACCGACCGGATCAATGCGCGGGTCATTACTCTTGACCGCGATCTTGGCACGCAAACCCGGGTCGCGGGCCGCCGCCAGGATATCGATCAGGTCCTGTCCGACCTCCGGTACTTCCAGCTTGAACAGTTCCAGCAGGAATTCCGGTGCGACGCGACTGACAAACAACTGCGGGCCACGCTGTTCGGCGCTCACCTCGCGCAGGTAGCCGCGCAGGCGATCGCCCGGACGCACGGCCTCGCGCGGAATCATTTCTTCACGCAACACGATGGCCTCGGCATTACCGCCCAGGTCAAGGTAGACGTTACCGCGCTCAACACGCTTGACGACACCGGTGACCAGCTCACCGACGCGGTCCTTGTAGGCCTCGACCACCATGGCACGTTCGGCCTCGCGCACCTTCTGCACGATGACCTGCTTGGCTGTCTGCGCACCGATACGGCCGAAATCCACGGAATCCATCGGTTCTTCTATGTAGTCGCCATGCCCCAGGGACGGATCGAGTTCGACGGCTGCAGCGAGTGTGTACTGGCGCTCGGGGAACTCGTATTTCAGGACATCCTCGTCATCCTCGTCGGCCTGTTCGGCCTGTTCAGCCTGTTCGGCAAGGGCCTCATCGATTACCTGCCAGCGACGGAAGGTCTCGTATTCTCCGGAGACACGGTCAATCGCAACGCGTGCATCGACATCACCGAGCATGCGTTTACGTGTTGCCGTTGCCAGCGCGATTTCGATGGCCTCGAAAATAATTTCCTTATCGATGCCCTTCTCGTTGGATACCGCGTCCACAACCATCAGTATCTCTTTACTGTCCATTCAAGCAACCTCCAGCTACATTCAGAACTCGGGCACGAGTCGTGCCTGGTCTATCTGGTCAAATGGAAGACTGATTTCCATGTCGTCTTCTTCAATTACAACATTGTCGCCCTGCATACCGGCAAGGCGGCCCTTGAACTTGCGCTGGCCCTCGATGGGGTATGCCAGTCTCACCTTCACCAGGTGTCCGGCATAGCGTTCAAAATCTGCCGGTCGAAACAGCAGGCGGTCCAGTCCGGGGGATGACACCTCGAGGGTGTAGTGTCCCGGTATCGGGTCCTCGACATCCAGCACACCGCTGACCTGGTAACTGACCTTCTGGCAATCATCCGCGGATATGCCATCTTCGCTGTCTATGTAGATCCGTAACAGCGCACCACCCTTGCCACCGGTCTGGAATTCCACGCCCACGAGTTCGTAACCCAGCGAGCGGATTCCCGGTTCAAGCATGTCGCCTATGTGTAACGGATCCTGCTTCATCCTGTTCTCCGGAAACAAAAAATGGGCCAAAGGCCCACTCCATGAACTCCGAAATTTTTCCAGTATATAGAGTATGACTACCTCTATATCGTGCCTCTCGGTCAACCCGTGGACGTCCTGTCCTGGCTACAAAAAAACCCCGCTTACGGGGTCAGCACCGGCAAACGAGGGAACAATACCTCAGCTACCTGAACGCGCGTATTTTACACACCCAGCGCGCGGCGTCAATCCACACATTCCGTGGGCCTTTGCGGCGAGCAAAAAAAAAGGCCCGAAGCGGAAATTCCGGTTCGGGCCCTGATTTGGTAGCGGGGGTAGGATTTGAACCTACGACCTTCGGGTTATGAGCCCGACGAGCTGCCAGACTGCTCCACCCCGCAGCAACGGCCGAGGAGTGTAGCGACTGGACCGGGATTTAGCAAGCCCGTGGTGTCGTTACGCCTCTGGCACCAGGGCATTATAGCCTGCAGGATCGTGCGAACAGCCTGATTGGCCGAATGAATTCGGCCCTGCAGCTCGATGTTGCAGCCATAGCAGTGGCAAACCCGTAGGGTCGAATTCATTCGACCAGTCGCGGAGAAGCAAAGAACCAGATGCTACTCGGGAGGCCTGCTTGCCAGACTGTGCGCGACGACACCGCACACGCGCCCGCTTGTACATTGTGCGCGACGATATAAAGAAATCCGGGCAGTAGCCAGACTGCCTGTTCCGGGGTCACTGAAAGTGAATCAGCCAAGGACCTGGATACAGAGTGTCAGCAGGCCACCGGGGAAGAGACCCAGGGCCAGCACCAGCAGGCCGTTCACACTGACAGCAATCTGCATGTCGGTACTGGTCTCCAGCGGCGCATCGCTAACGGCCTCGTCAAAATACATCAGCTTGACGACACGAATGTAGTAGAACGCACCGATGATGGAGAACGCCACCGCGACCACTGCAAGCCAGACCATGTGCACATCGACCACCGCCTGTAACACCGACAGCTTGGCGTAGAAACCAACCGTGGGCGGCACACCGGCCATGGAGAACATCAGGATCAGCATCATGAAGGCAAACCACGGACTGCGATCATTCAGCCCCTTGAAGTCATCGAGCTTGTCGGCCTCGAAGCCGGCACGACTCAGCAGGATGATCATGGCGAAGCCGCCGATGGCCATCAGTGCATAGGTGATGGCATAGAACATGGCGGCGGAATAGCCGGCACTGGTATTGGCAATCAGCCCCAGCAGCAGGAAGCCGACATGCGAGATGGTTGAATACGCCAGCATGCGCTTCATGCTGGTCTGCGCAATGGCGACGATATTACCCAGCGCCAGTGACAGCACCGCGAGGATGATCAGCATGCCCTGCCAGTCCACCGACAGGCTGCCGAGCGATTCCACCAGCAGGCGCATGGTCATGGCGAAGGCGGCGATCTTCGGTGCGCTGCCGATAAACAGGGTCACGGCCGTGGGCGCACCGTCGTAGACATCCGGTACCCACATGTGAAACGGCACGGCGCCGAACTTGAAGGCCAGCCCGACCACTACAAAACACAGGCCGAAGACCAGGATGAGGCTGTTCTCGCCCGGCTCGGCAAGCGCGCTGGCGATACCGCCCAGGTCCAGCGTACCGGTGGCGCCGTACAGCATGGACATGCCGTAGAGCAACATGCCGGAGGCCAGTGCACCCAGCACGAAGTATTTCATGGCAGCCTCTGAACCATTGCCCGAGTCGCGGTCCGTGGCCACCATGGCATACAGCGACAGCGACAGCAGCTCCAGTCCGAGATAGATAGTCAGCAGGCTGTGCGCCGAGATCATCACCATCATGCCCAGCACGGCAAACAGGCCTAGCACGTAGTATTCGCCGGTCAGCTTGCCACTGGAGGTATTGAAACCGCGTGCGTACACAAAGGCACCGATGACTATCAGGAACACGGCCACCTTCAGCAGTGCGGCCATCGGGTCATGTACAAAGGTCCCGCCCATGACGACCGCGTGTGCCGTGTCGAGCATGTTCCAGCTGATGACAGCGGCAACCAGCAGCGTCAACTGTGACAGGGTATAGCTGATATCGGCAATGCGCTTGCCCACGAAGGCCTCGACGACCAGGATGGCGCAGGCCATGATGAGGACGAAGATTTCCGGAGAGAGCAGCAGAAAATCAGAGAGTGGCATAGTCATGACGAATCAATTCCCGGTTCCCAGCAGTACCAGCCCGGTGTCGGCCGGCAGCTTGGACACTGTCACATGCGCCAGCAGGTTATCGATACTGGCGTGCATCACATCGACCAGCGGTGCCGGATAGAGACCGAAAAACAGCACCATCACCGCCAGGCTGGCAAGAATCACGAACTCGCGGGCATTCACATCCTCGAGATCCCTGACCTTGTCATTGGCGATATCGCC
>CAJQNP010000199.1 GCA_905479705.1 uncultured Gammaproteobacteria bacterium | reverse complement strand
CTGGCATCTGTTGCCTGGGCAGCGCCCGCGACAATGAAAATGACCACCGAAACCCCGGCCAACGTATTGATTCCGGATGAGGTGGATACCCGTTTAGGCACGCTGAAATTCTTTGACGGGGTTCCGACAGAAGAAACCGCGGCGAAAGTCTGGGATCAGCTCGATTTCCAGCGTGCGGTTGAAGCCATGATTCTCACCACCCCGGCGGCGTCGCTGAGCGGCTTCCGCCGAGGCATCAGAGAATTTGGTCCCGATAATGAAACAGCGATCCTGTGGGAGGAACGCCTTGATTCAAAGGCTCTCCTGCTTACTGGTAACACCTCGGTGATTTATCTCTTTGCTTGGGTGAATACCACTGACGGACCGGTCGTCATCGAATCGCCACCCAACGTCCTGGCGATCCTGGATGACTTCTGGTTCCATTATGTTACAGACATTGGCAACGCCGGTCCGGACCATGGCAAGGGAGGAAAATACCTGATCCTTCCACCTGGTTTCGAAGGCGAAGCTCCTGAAGGTTACATTGTTAAGCAATCCAATACCTATGGAAACTGGCTTGCTGTACGTGGCTTCCCTACTGGCGACGACAATGCATCCGTGGTCAAAAATATCAAGGATCATCTCAAGATTTACCCGCTGACCGAAAAGAATAATCCAAAGCCGGTGAAATATCACGATATATCCAATAAATACCTCAACACGCTGCATGCACAGGACATCACCTTCTTCCATGAAGTCAATGAAGTGGTGCAGGAAGAGCACAATGAAGCATTCAGCCCGGAGGTCCTCGGCATGCTGGCCTCCATTGGCATTGAAAAAGGCAAAGAGTTCAAGCCCGATGCACGGATGAAAAAGATCCTCAGCGAAGCGGCCGTCGTCGGCACAGCAGCACAGCGCTCCATCATCTGGCGCAACCGCAATGAGAACATCAAGATCTGGCCCGATAGTAAGAGCTGGGAAATCGGCTTTGCCGGAGGAAGCCATGCCTTTGATCATGACGGCGTTCGGCTCATCAATGAACGCACTCGCTTCCATTACTATGCAACCGGTATCACACCGGTCATGGTGAAACCTCCGGTTGGAAAAGGTTCACAATATGTTATTGGTCTGCGCGATTCAGAGGGTGGAATCCTGAATGGATCCAAAAACTACAAACTGCATATTCCAGCCAACGTGCCGATGAAACGCTTCTGGGAAGTCACGGTATATGACAACCAGACCCGCAGCATGTTGCAGACCGACCAGCGTCTGCCCGGTGTCGCCAGTAACCAGAGCGACGTGGTACAAAATGCTGACGGCTCCTACGACGTCTTCTTTGGCCCTGAAAAGCCCGCAGGCAAGGTCAACTGGATACAAACCATTCCGAACAAAGGGTGGAACGTACTCTGGAGAATCTACAGCCCGACCCAGGTCTGGTACGACAAAGCATGGCGCCAGGGTGAAATTGAACTGGTGAAGTAGACCGGGACAACAAACAATAAGGAGAAGAAGACAAGATGAAGAAAGGAGAAAAGACCATGAAGCTTATCAACATGAAGCCGGTATGTGCAGCCGTCGGTGCGGCGCTGCTCTTGCTCGGCACGCCGGTCATCGCGCAAATCACCCACTCGACGGAGGGGCAAGCGAACGTCCACCGCGGCAAGCCGTACTCACCCTACGCGCAGCGTGCCTTCCCAACACAGGTGCTATGGGGCGAAGCGCATCTGCACACAGGCTATTCCATGGATGCGGGTGTAATCGGCAACCGCCTCTTGCACGAGGAGGCCTATCGCTTTGCTCGCGGTGAGGAAGTCACCGCGTCGAGTGGTCAGCAGGTCAAACTGTCGCGTCCGCTTGATTGGATTTCCATCACGGATCATTCCGATCAGATGGGCTTCGTGCAGGATCTCATCAAGGGCGACCCGGTGGTCATGAAGTCCGAGCAGGGCAAGCGATGGAATGCCGGTATTAACGCCGGCGGTCAGGAGGCAGCCGAAGCGGGCATGGACCTGGTCACGAATTTTGCCCAGGGTACATTTGATCCCGAACTGATCAAGGCCTATGCGCCGGGTTCTCCCAAGTACGCCTCGATCTGGGAGCACATTGTCAATACCGCGGACGCCTTTAACGAGCCCGGCCGTTTCACGACCCTGATTGGCTATGAATGGACCTCACTCGTCAATGGCGGGAACATGCACCGCAACGTGATTTTCCGTGGCGGCGCGAGCAAGGCGGGTCAGGCCGTGCCGATGTCGATGACGCCGCCGTACGGCAGCCCCGATCCGCTCGATCTGTATAAGTGGTTGCAAGACTATGAGGATAAGACCGGCAGTCAGGTGATGGCCATCTCGCACAACGGCAACCTGTCCAACGGCATCATGTTCCCGGTCGACAAACAGTATACCGGCCGTGAGATCGACAAAAAATATGTCGAGGCACGCGCTAAATGGGAACCTTTGTATGAGGTTACCCAGATAAAAGGCGATGGAGAGGCGCACCCCTTCCTGTCGCCCAATGATGAGTTTGCCGATTACTATACCTGGGACGAGGGCAGTCTCGACCTGCAAGTGGCCAAGACGGACGACATGCTTCAGTACGAGTATGCCCGCGAGGCGCTGAAGAATGGTCTGGTGCTTGAAGATAAGTTGGGAACCAACCCGTACAAGTTCGGCATGGTCGGCGGAACCGACAGCCACACGTCGATGGCGGCTACCGAAGAAGACAACTTCATGGGCAAGACCACGGCCTACGAGGCGTCTCCTACGCGTATGGTGCATCCATTCCAGAAAACGGAGGTGGGCGAGCGCAATGCCTGGGATATGCAAAACGCCGGTCTCCAGGCCGTCTGGGCAGAAGAGAACACGCGCGAAGCGATCTTCGATGCCATGCAACGCAAAGAGACTTATGCCACGACCGGTTCGCGGATTGGCGTGCGATTCTTCGGTGGCTGGGACTTCACGGTCGATGACGTCACCAGCCGTCAGCCGGCATCGAACGGCTACGAGAAGGGCGTGCCCATGGGCGGTGATCTAACACCGGTGGAAGGGAAGACCGTGCCCACCTTCATGGTCTATGCAATAAAGGACCCGCTCTGGGCCAATCTCGACCGCATCCAGATCATCAAGGGCTGGATGGACGAAAAAGGCAAGACGCATGAGAAGGTCTATGATGTCGCGTGGTCGGATAATCGCAAGCCGGACGCGAACGGCAAGGTGCCGCCTGTAGGTAACACAGTAGATATCAAGAAGGCCAACTGGAGCAATACCATTGGTGCTTCTGAGTTAACTACTGTGTGGACGGATCCTGATTTCGATGCGAGTCAGCGTGCGTTCTACTATGCCCGCGTGATGGAAATTCCAACGCCGACCTGGATAGTCTATGACGCACTTAAGTATGGCATTGATCTTCCAGAAGATTCGGTGAAGATTGCCCAGGAGCGAGCCTATACCTCGCCGATCTGGTATACGCCATAATCTTAAAATCTAAATTCAGGTGCAGGGAATTGGTGACTACAAGCAATATCTAACGCCTGGCACCTGAAAGATGGAATATCACAATGAAAACAGTTAGCACTTAAAATTGGTGTGTTCGGGATTACTCGAGTTACCCGCAGTTGTCGTTAGTGCCATTGAAGAAAAACTATGAAGCATAGAAAGGTAAAAACACTATGATAAAAATACTTATTCGAGAGCCGCTTGTGCATTTTCTACTCGTCGGTGCGAGTCTGTTTCTGTTATACCAAATAATGCAGACGCCGGATGGGAATACACCAAACCGTATCGTTATTAGCCCGGGTCAGATGGAGCGGATGCAGGCCCAGTTCAAACGTACCTGGATACGTGAGCCAACTCAAGAGGACACTGATCGACTGATCAAGGGATATGTGCGTGATGAGGTGTATTACCGCGAGGCCCTGGCTCTCGGTTTAGACCAGAATGATCCGCAGGTAAGACAGCGTATGCGTATGAAGTTGGAGTTTTTACTGCAAGATCTAAACGCAGAGAACCCTCCCAGCGATACAGTGCTAAATACGTTCTTACAACAGAACCCGGAGCGCTTTTTTATTCAGCCACGCGTGTCATTGCAACAGGTGTATCTGAGCCCTGACAAACGAAAGGATTTTGATGCCGATGCACAGCGCATACTGAAGCAATTGCAGCAGGGGATATCAGCGGGAACACTGGGTGATGTAAGCATGTTGCCCTTTGAGCTTAGTAAGGCACCACAGCATCAAGTCAGGCAAACGTTTGGTGAGGTTTTTGCCAGTGAGGTGGTGAAGCTGCCCGTGGGTGACTGGAGTGGTCCAATCTATTCGAACATGGGCGTGCACCTGGTAAAAGTCACTGCACAGGAAGCGGGTTATCTTCCGGATCTGGAACAGGTACGACAACAGGTTGAGCGCGACTATCTGGCACAGCGTCGCCAACAGCTCAAGGATAAGGCTTATACAAAATTGCGAGAAGGCTACGAGGTGGTGATTGAAGAGGCCGTAGCACAGAAAGAGACTGATGCTAAGTTCACTGGCGAAGCGGTGGCGGCAATGCAAGCTGGTGAGGCCGGACAAAAATGAAGAGAGCGCTGTTATCTATAATCGCTTTGTTGCTTGTGTATGCTGGGCTGTCGAACCAGGCATTTGCCCATGAATCTCAGCCGGGTCTGCTAAAGTTTACTCAACAAGATAGCAGTCGCTATGCAGTTACCTGGCGAGCACCAACCTATTATGGCAAAGCCCATCCGGCGAGTTTGCAATTGCCTGCTAACTGGAAAACGCTTGGCCATCCTACTACCCGGCAGTTATCTGATTCGGTATTGCATCAACGTATAGTTGAAATTGATACGCCGAGTATTCATGGTAGCGTCATTCGTTTACCTGGCCTGGAAGCGACGATTACCGATGTACTGGTGCGTGTTGAGTTTATCGATGGCACTAAATCATCGATCATTATGAAACCTGATGAGCCATGGATAACCATTGAGGGTCCACGCTCAACCTGGCAAGTGGCATGGGACTATACCGTGTTGGGTGTGGAACATATTCTATCTGGAATTGATCACCTGTTATTTGTGCTGGCCTTATTGCTCATCGTTAAGGGCATGCGACCGCTGTTGATTACCATCACCTCATTCACCCTGGCGCACAGTATTACCCTGGCAGCCGCCACGCTGGGTTGGCTCTGGGTCCCCGGTCCGCCTGTAGAAGCAGTGATTGCACTGTCGATCCTGTTCCTGGCTAGCGAACTGGTAAAAATAAACCGTGGACAACAAAGTCTCACGGCGAATTATCCCTGGCTGGTAGCGTTTACCTTTGGACTCTTGCATGGATTCGGTTTTGCCGGTGCACTGGGCCAGGTGGGACTACCAAATAACGAAATTCCGTTGGCTTTGTTAATGTTTAATGTTGGCGTGGAACTAGGGCAGTTGCTGTTTGTTGTGGTCATGCTGGTGTTGATCAAGGTACTGCACAAAATTCGTGACCGTTGGCCACCGTGGGTGTATCAGCTGCCGGCTTACGGCATTGGTTGCATTGCGGCATTCTGGTTTGTCGAACGTGTGAGTGGATTTTAAAAGCATATTCGACTGGAACTTTTCAAACTTAAGATACTTTAAAGGGTGAAGTAAATATCCAAAGTAATACATCATTGGCAAATACACGCTGAGGCGGTTGAAAACCTGCCTCACTGAAAACAGATAGGAGAAAGGAAAATGAAACCGGTCACATTTACCAGCCTGGCAGTTTCAGCGGTATTAGCTGCCATCGTAGCTTCACCAGCCCAGGCACTGCAGGAAAAAAGCTTTTTCGAACAGGCAGGCAGTGAAGCCAAGTACAAACCCGGAGACTTCAAGCCGGCGCCCGATAAGATGAACACCCGCTTCGGCAAGCTGGAATTTCCCGGCGGCTACCCGACTGAAGAAACCGTACAGCAAGTCTACGACGAACTCGATCTGCAGCGCGGTACCCAGCTTTATCTTGATATGTACCCGGCGCTGTCGGCACATGGCCTGATGAAGGGCTGGGTAAGGGACTATGGTATGCGCGACAGCGCAGACATCCTGGTGACCGCAGATCGGCTGGACTCTACGCCGCTAATTCTGACGGGCAACACCGAGAGCCTGTATTCCTTTTTCGTGCTTGATCTGAAAGCTGACGGACCGACGGTGGTTGAAGTGCCACCCGGCGTCATGGGTCCCATGGACGATCATAACTTCCTGTTTCTGGCAGATGTTGGACCGACTGGGCAGGACAAGGGTAAAGGTGGCAAGTATCTGATCCTGCCGCCGGGCTATGAGGGCGACATCCCTGATGGTTACTTTGTCGTACGCTCACCGACCTATATGGCTTTTTCGTTTCTTCGGGCTAATGCCGAAGTGGTTGGGGCTGGCGATAAGGCCCTGAAGTTCTATCGTGAAAACGCCAAGGTCTATCCATTGAAGGCCGGTCCACGCGAACCACGCGTTACCAATGTCACTGGTTTAGCCTCCAACACGTTGCCACCTGAAGATGCCTCTGCATTCAAATGGATGCATGAGATTATCAGTTACGAACCGGCCGACGCTTTCGGTAAAGAATTGCTCGGTAAGCTTGCCTCCCTGGGCATAGAGAAGGGAAAACCGTTCGAGCCTGATGAGCGTATGCAGAAAATATTCAACACGGCGGCAGCAGAGGGTGTGGCGATGTCCCGCGCATTAGCCTTCGACAGCCGTGATGAAAATGCCAAGGTCTATCCAGACCGGCAGTGGGAGAGTCCCTATATCACCAATAACTCGACCTTCTATCAGAATGACTACATCAACCTCGGTGCGCGCACCGCGTTCCACTTTACTGCCGATGGCATCACGCCCGCGATGGCAGCGCAGATGCCTGAAGGAAAAGGGTCCAGATACCAGACCACCTATAAGGACAGCGAAGGGCATCCCTTTGATGGTAATAAGACCTACAAGCTGAATATGTTGCCTAAGGTACCGGTGGCGCTGTTCTGGGCTGTCACCGTCTACGATCCCTGGACCCGTAGTGAAATCCAGAGCCAGCCATATCCTAGCATCAGCAGTCAGCAGGAAAAGCCCCCAGTGGTTAATGCTGACGACACTATAGATATCTACTTCTCTAATGAAAAACCGAAGGGTGTTTCTGATTCGAACTGGGTGAAAACGTTACCGGACCAGGGTTTCTTTGTCTACATCCGCTACTACGGACCGCTTAATGCCTTCAATGAAAAGAAATGGATTCCAAATGATGTGGAGCTAGTGAAGTAGCTTGTAAGTAGAAGTTAACAATGACGAGGCGGTAGTTGTCTCGTCCTAATATAAAAAACAGGAGTACACCGTGAAAATGAAAAACAATAAATTCAGATACATCGGCCTTTTTGCGGTTGTCGTGATACTGCCCCTCACCGGCGATGTCTTCGCACAAGACCAGAATCAGGACCAGATGCGCTACCACAGGGATGCGGAGATAGACAAGAATGCTCATCCCGTCGAGCGTCCGTACTCGCCCTGGGTGGATCAGAACTTTCCGCAGCGCCCGCTTTTCGGCGACACCCACATGCACACCAAGCAGAGCTTCGACGCCGTCTCCTTCGGCACCTCGCTCGGGCCGGAGGAGGCCTATCGCTTTGCACGAGGTGAAGAAGTTGTCTCTTCAACCGGAGTGCGGGGCCGATTGAGTCGCCCCCTTGATTTCATGGTGGTCGCCGACCACGCCGAGAACATGGGCACCATGGGTGCAGTCAAGGACGGTCTTCCCGCGGTCATGACCGACCCCACGATCAGGGGCTGGCATCAGAACCTGAAGGACGGTGGTGACGCCGCCATGATCCCTTACTACGCCATCCTCAAAATGGTGGACGAGGGCACGCCCATGCCCGACGTGTTGGTCGACAAGCGGTTAACCCAATCGATCTGGGCGAAGAACAACGCCGCTGCCGAGAAGTACAACGAGCCGGGACGTTTCACCGCATTCATCGGATACGAGTGGTCGTCGAACGCCGGCGGCAACAATCTCCATCGCGTGGTCGTCTATCGTGATGGTTCCGACAAGGCCAACCTGATGATCCCCTACTCGAGCTTCATCAGCGAGAATCCGGAGGACCTCTGGACGTGGATGGCGGTGTATGAAGAGAAAACCGGCGGCCAGCTGCTGGCGATCCCACACAACGGCAACATGAGCAACGGCACGATGTACCGGGACACCCAGTTCGACGGCAGCCCCATCACCCGTGAGTGGGCCGAAACACGCGCCAACTATGAGCCGTTAATCGAGGCCACGCAGATGAAGGGCGACGGTGAGGCCCATCCGTTCCTCTCGCCCAATGACGAGTTCGCCGACTACGAGACCTGGGACCAGGGCAATCTCAACCTCAGTGTGCCCAAAACCAATGAGATGCTGCGGTATGAGTACGCCCGCTCGGCTCTCAAGCGAGGCCTTGAGATCGAGCAGCAGACCGGTGTCAATCCCTACCAGTTCGGCATGATCAGCTCCACCGACGCGCACACAGGGATGGCTGCCGCCGCCGAGGACAACTTCTTCAGCAAGCTGCCGCATGTCGAACCCTCCAAGGACCGAGTCCATCACGACATGCTGAAGTTCGGCGATCGACGGTACAAGGGCACGGATATCAATGCTGCAGGCTATGCCGCGGTATGGGCCACCGAGAACACTCGAGAAGCAATCTTCGACGCCATGCTTCGTCGTGAAACCTATGCCACTACCGGTCCCCGCATGGCCGTGCGCCTCTTCGGCAGTTGGGACTTCGAGCCAGCCGACGCGCACACCCGCCGTCCGGCCATCACCGGCTATGAAAAGGGCGTGCCAATGGGTGGCGAGCTCAGCGATGCGCCGGATGGCAAGGCCCCGACCTTCCTGGTCGCGGCCCTCAAGGACTCCATCGGCGCCAACCTCGACCGCTACCAGATCGTCAAGGGTTGGCTCGACAGCAAAGGTGAGACGCACGAAAAGGTTTATGACGTCGTCTGGTCTGACAACCGCAAGCCCGGCCGCGACGGCAAGATTCCCGCTGTGGGCAACACCGTCGACGTCGCCAACGCGACCTACAGCAATACCATCGGCGCCACCGAGCTGATTGCGGTCTGGGAGGATCCGGACTTCGATCCCCAGCAGCGGGCCTTCTACTACGGCCGCGTGATCGAGATCCCCACGCCCCGCTGGACGGCCTACGACGCCAAACACTTCGGGCTGACGCTGCCGGATGACGTGCAGATGGTGACCCAGGAGCGGGCCTACACAAGCCCGATCTGGTACACCCCGGGGAGTTAAAGCCAAGACTCAGTGCTCTGGTTTCCTGACACCCGACACCTGCAACTAAGAAAGAAAAATCCAATGAAAAAATATTTGGGCACCATCGGCCTGATTGCGGTCTGGGAGGATCCGGACTTCGATCCCCAGCAGCGGGCCTTCTACTACGGCCGCGTGATCGAGATCC
>CAJQNP010000198.1 GCA_905479705.1 uncultured Gammaproteobacteria bacterium | reverse complement strand
CACCCACGTGGTACAGATCGACCCGCTGAGCATTCCTGAACACCTGGAGATATTCGAATGCGAGCAGAACACCCGCTTCGCCGGTTCTGCACACTCCCGGTTTGCCGATGTCGCCGGCGGACTCATCTGGCGCTCTGACTTTTACCTGCGCGAGAAGCCACCCCTGACCGGCAACATCAGCCTGCAGCTGCAAAGTGACCTGCAGGGCAAACGTGTTGTCTACACCGCAGTGCTTGGCGGCGATACCCATCGCTGGGACGGGCTGCGACTGAATGTGCGCCTGGCACCCGGCCTGGAATACGTTGCCGGCAGCAGCCGGCTGGACGATACCCGCATTGCCGATCCGTCCGCGCATGACAACGTGCTCAGCTTCAGCCTTGGCAGCCGCGAGGCCGCCCGCTGGCAGCAGCGACTTGAATTTACGACCCTGTCAACGGATGCCGCAGCCGGTGAACTGAATACGCGCGCGGTACTGGCCTTTGCAACCGAGTCGGGTGACAGGCTGCGTACCCGGCCGGCCATCAACAGTCTGCTGCTGCAGCGCGACATCTTTTCCGCAAAACAGGCGCCGCAGCAGAAGCGGCCGGTCGACAGCCGCAATACCAGCCACGCTGACAGCAGCCGCCAGAGTATCAGCGTACAACGACCCATGGCCGATGTCGTCAAGCAGGAAACCGCCATTGTCGTTCCTGGCGCCGGCGAGGATGACATAAGCTACGACAAGGCGTGGCTCGACCAGGCCGGACCGGGCCTGCAGTGGCTGACGCCCTCGGCCGACTTTAACCCGTCAATCCCGTCGACCAGAATCGCGATCAAGCATGATGCACAGGACCGACTGTCGCTGGCACTGAATGGTGAACCGGTCAACAAGCTCAACGCCGAGGGTTCGCTGCGCAGTACCGACAGGCAACGAACCATCAGCCGCTGGAGTGGTATTGATTTACGGACCGGCGAGAACGTCATCGAGGTCGTCGCCCGCGACAAGTCCGGAACAGAGACCGGACGCCTGTCCCGCACCCTGCACTTCTCCGGCATGCCGGTGTATGCCGAATACGTGGAGGAATATTCACGCCTGCTTGCCGACGGCAGAAGCACGCCGGTCATCGCGGTCCGGCTCACTGACAAGTGGGGCAAGCCGGTACGCGAGGGTGTGGTCGGTAATTTCCGACTGGACCCGCCCTATATTGCAAAACAGCGCATCGATGCACTGCGGGACCGCCCGCTCACCGGACAGGCGCTGGGCAAGACCACCTACACGGTCGGCAGGCAGGGCATCGCCCTTATCGAGATCGAACCGACCACCATCACCGGGAAGCTGGCCCTGTTCCTTGACTTCGCGCAGGACAGCCGTTACTCGGCCAGCGTGCTGAACCGCGACACCCGCGAGGTAAATGCCTGGCTGAAACCGGCGGCGCGCGACTGGATCCTGGTCGGCCTGGCCGAGGGTACCGCCGGCAGCAACGACCTGTCGGGCAACCTGGAAACGCTGGAGGCCGCTGGCGGTGAAGAGGATTATTACCAGGATGGCCGGCTGGCCTTCTATGCCAAGGGTCGCGTCAAGGGCGACATGCTGCTGACGCTGGCCTATGACAGCAAGAACCAGTCCGACAGCGAACGCAGTGATGGCAGCCTGTTCCAGACCATCAACCCGGACAAGTACTACACCCTCTACGGCGATGCGAGCGACCAGCGCTTCGATGCGCCGAGTGCCGAGAAGCTCTACCTGCGTATCGAGCGTGAACAGTTTTATGCCCTGTTTGGCGACTTCAATACCGGCCTGACCGTCACCGAACTGTCGCGCTACAGTCGCAGCATGACGGGTATCAAGACCGAGTATGACGGCAAGCGTTACGGCGTCAATGCCTTTGCCGCGGAGTCCGACCAGGTATTCGTGCGTGACGAGATACAGGGCAACGGCACCTCCGGACTGTACTACCTGTCGGAAAACAACATCATCATTAACAGCGACAAGGTCACGCTGCAGACACGCGACCGTTTTCGTCCGGATATCGTGATCGAGTCACGCGAACTGTCCCGCTTCCTGGACTACAACATCAATACACAGAACGGCTCGCTGTTTTTCAAGCAACCGGTTCCGAGTCGCGACGAGTCCTTCAATCCCGTTTACATCGTTGCTGTCTATGAAACCGCCAGTGCCGGAGAAGAGGAACTCTCGGGTGGTGGCCGTGCACGCGTGAAGCTGCTGGATGACCGCCTCGAGGTTGGCGTCAGCGCTATACACCAGGGCGACACCGAGACCGGCGGCAACCTGTTCGGCACCGACCTGCGTTACGACATCACTCGCAACACCGAGTTGCGTGTCGAGATAGCCGGCAGCGATACCACCACCGGCACGAATGATGAATCCGGCAATGCCTATCTCGCTCAACTGGCCCACCATGACCCGCGCATGAGTGCCCGCCTGTACTTTCGCGAGCAGGACGAGGCGTTTGGCCTCGGTCAGCAGTCGAGCAGCAACAACGGAACCCGCCGCTACGGTGCCGACCTGCGCTACCTGCTGACCGAGAACCTCGTGGTCAACGGCGAGGCCTTTCAGGATGAGGTCTTCGTCAATGACAACAAGCGCGACTCCGCCACGGCCAACATCGAGTATTTCCGCGACAATTACCGGCTCTCGACCGGCCTGATCTACACGCGCGACGACCTCGGCAGCGGCGAGACCAACACCTCGACGCTGCTGACTGCCGGTGCCAGCCGCGCCTTTCTGCAGGACAGCCTCATCCTGCGGGCACGCGCCGAGGCGCCGCTGAACGGCGCGGCCGAGAGTGTCGACTACCCGGGTAACGTGACCCTCGGTGCCGACTACCTGTTGAACGAACGCATCAGCCTGTTTGCTGAACAGGAATTCGCCTATGGCGGCACACAGGACAGCAGCAATACCCGCGTCGGGCTGCGCAGCAATCCCTGGTCCATGGCGACCATCAACACCTCGGTGGAACAGCAGATCACCGAGTCCGGCCCGCGCGTGTTCTCCAACCTCGGCCTTACCCAGGGTTATGCCATCAACGAGCACTGGCAACTCGACTTCGGCATAGACCGAACGCAGATTCTCAGCGATTCCGGCACCACGGCCTTCAACCCGGCCGTGCCACCCAGCACCGGTACGCTGGATGGCAGTTTCACGGCGATCTATGCCGGCAGCAGTTATGCACGCGACCTGTGGTCGGCAACCTCGCGCATCGAGTACCGCAGCGGCGAGCAGGACGATCAGCGCGGCCTGTTTCTGGGTGTGTATCGCCAGCATACGCCGGGGCTCGGCATGGCGCTGGCGGGGCAATTGCTTGACACCGGGTTCAGCGGCGGCAGCGAGCGCAAGACCGGCGATCTGCGCTTTTCACTGGCATACCGCCCGATTCGCAGCCGGCTGATCCTGCTGAACCGGCTTGATTTCGACTATGAAGACAGCAACGAGACCGGCATCAACATTCGCAACCGCAAGGTCATCAACAACCTGAACCTGAACTTCCTGGCCAACCGGCGCAACCAGATCGCCGTGCACTACGGCATCAAGTACGGACAGGACACGATTAACGGCGCGCGCTTCAATGGCGTGACACAGGCACTGGGCGGCGAATACCGTTACGACATCAATGCGCGCTGGGACATCGGCGTACAGGCCAGCGGAATGTACAGTGGCAACAGCAGCACCCTGCTGTACTCGGCGGGTCCCTCGGTCGGCGTGAACCTGTTCAAGAACCTGTGGCTGAGTGCCGGCTACAACTTCGCCGGCTATCGCGACAGTGACTTCACCTCGGCCGGCTACACGGCCCGCGGCGCCTACACCAAGCTGCGTTTCAAGTTTGATTCAGGGACGACAAAAGACGTTGCCGGCTGGTGGGGGAAGACAAAGAACAGCCTGTTCGGCCGACGCGAGGAAAAACCGGGTAACTCCTGACGCTGACACACGTCCTGACACATTCTTGCGTGAGTATAGATGGTGCGTATAACCGGGAAGTAGTGCACAGAACTATCGTTCGCGGATATAGAAAACCCCGCTGATGCGGGGCCCCTGTACTTCCTGGCACGACCTACTCCAGTCATTCCCGAGAAAGCTGTGCATGTCTCGAAAGCCGCAGAACCGGTCATTTGCACCTTAAGGAAAGACGACTCCCCAGGGAGCCGTCTTTTGTTTATCCAGTGCGCGTTACTCAATCGATTGTGTTGGTGCCGGCACCATTCCTTCCAGCTTGCCTTTATTCAACCAATCTGACATTAAGCCGGTGGCCGGTTCGCTACGAGGTGCGGTATCCCACTCCTTGCTCGTGCCCATGGGCCAGGACTCATGGTTGAAGGTTACTTCCCGCACCTCGATGTGGTCCTTGGTTACGTTCAGCACGGTCAGGTCGTCCGACATGGTCAGGGGACCATCGTATGTCTTGCGTACCCTTTCGAAAATTTCCAGTTCAATATCGCGGTGGTTCCAGTAGTGATAGGCAACCGCCATGCGCGGTTCCACCATCGACATGAGTTTGCCAAAGGCTTCCGCTGGAGTATGAATCTGCGACGTAACCCAATAGGCCTCTTTGTAGGGAAAGCCCGCGATTGTCATCCACTGTTCCGGGGTGAAGAAACACTCATGCACGACCACATCGGCACCTTTGGCCTCTTTGGCAAACCACTTGTTCGGCACACTGTCACCGCCGAAGACAAAGCTCAGCCCGTTCCAGTCCAGGCGGTAGCTGACGGAACCGTCGCGGATGTGGATGGCCGGAAACGTCTTGATCTTCACGCCGTTCTTGTCATAGATGACCGCTGTTTTGGAAAAATCAAATTCATGCGCAACGATTTCACCACCCTTGTTGGGCAAAGTACCCGCCCGCGATGTGACATCCCAGGCCCAGGCATCACGTAGATGATCAATATGCGCCTTGCTGCCAAGTTCGGGTGTTGCGCCAGATGGGCCATAGACATGCAGGGGGGTATAACGGCCATTGAGCCAGCCACTGACCCAAAGTGAAGCGACATCCCCGACATGATCAGTATGCAGATGGCTGGCAAACACTTTATCAAGCTTGGAATAATCCACTTCCAGGCCGGCAAGACGATCGGTGGCACCCGTGCCCAGGTCGAACAGAAACGCATCTCCGTTGCCGAGTTCAACCAGAAAGGAGGCCGCAACATTGCTCGGTGATTGATTCGGCATACCCGTACCGATAGCGGTGATGCGCATTTCATCCTTGGCAAGCCTTTCTGTATTCGGATAGTACGTGCGAGGATACTTGTTGTCTTTGATCTCTTGCGGGATGCGGCCCTGGGGTACGTTGACACCCTCTACATTATCTGGTTTTGCGAACGTGGCCCCACACAGCACACCGGATAAAACGACTGTAATCAGCGTTGCTAGAATGCCCTTCATTGCGTCCTCCTTTTATGGTGATTCCTGGGTAGCCAGTCTACTAAATACGCGTTTTATCTGCATCGGGAATGGCAAGTCACAGTACGTTCAGGACATACGCTGATTTTCCGTGCAGGTCCGAGAAGGGGGGACAGTCGCCGTTTAGTTAATTATCAGGTAGTTATTCACTATAACGATCCGTTCCAAGGTGACACTTGCGGTTCCTGGCGCACTTCTCACTGATTGTTACCATGGTCGGCGAGGGCTGGAACCGGCCAACTTCCGTCCCTCCCGGTTACTGGCCTGAACGGCAAGTTCATCCTGAGAACGGTCATTCACTTAATAGATGGATGACATTAGGCACCACACCATGGTAATCACAGCTCAACGTCTGTTTAGGTTCGTCAGAATCGTGTCTGCGGGCGCGCCTGCTTCGTTTACCTGGCGTAATATGGCCACGGTGCGGGCTGCCGGATGCGAACACACCGTAACGGGCAAGGTCTATCCAGGGTGTGGGAACCAAGGCCGCCAGGCGGGCGATAAAATGTTGAACAGGTGCAGGATAAAGCCTGCTCTCTTTACTTTGACTACTGCCGATTACAGTAACGTTCCAATGAATATTTGAAATTCTGAGCGCGGACTCGGATCGAATAGACACTTAACTAGCAGGATATTACATATGGGTTGGGAAGCTTGGCTGACATTGGTTGTGGTAATGGGATGTTTCGCCATGATGGCATTCACCTGGATCTCGCCTGACATCATTATGTCGGCCGGACTGACCCTGTTGCTGGTGACCGGTGTGCTGCTGCCCGGGGAGGCACTGGCCGGGTTCTCCAATCAGGGTATGCTGACAGTGGCAGTACTCTATGTCGTGGTCAGTGGACTGACTGAAACCGGAGCCGTAAGCTGGATCGTGCAGAATATACTGGGCCGTCCACGCAACATACGTCAGGCACAGGCACGGCTGATGACTCCAGCTGCTATCCTGAGCGCCTTTCTCAACAACACACCAGTAGTTGCCGTATTCATGCCTGCTGTCAAAGTATGGGCTCGGCGAAACAGCCTGAGTCTGTCCAGGCTGCTGATTCCCCTGAGTTACGCAAGTATCGCGGGCGGCACCTGTACCTTGATCGGTACCAGCACCAATCTCGTGGTCAACGGCCTGCTGGTGGACCAAGTCGGTTTGCCCGGTCTGGGTATATTCGACCTGGCGTGGATCGGCCTGCCCATCGCAGTGAGTGTATTCCTGTTCGTGCTCATGTTCAGCAGGCGACTATTACCTGACCGCAAAGAGCCACTGGAACAGGGCGACGGTGTGCGGGAATACACAACGGAAATGATGGTAGAAGAAGACAGCCCGCTGGATGGCGTCTGCATCGAGGCTGCAGGACTGCGCTGCCTACCCGGCCTGTACCTGGCCGAGATTGAACGTGATGGAGCCATCCTGCCAGCCGTGGGACCGCATGAACAACTGAAGGCCAATGACAGGCTCATTTTCGTGGGTGCCATCGAATCGGTTGTTGATCTGCATAGCATTCATGGCATGGTGCCCGCTACGAATCAAGTATTCAAACTGGAAGGGGCTCGCAAGGAGCGCAGCTTTTTTGAGGCGGTCGTCTCGAACACCTGCCCGCTGGTAGGCAAGAGTGTGCGCGAGGGCCGTTTCCGCACCCGCTATAATGCCGTCATTATTGCACTGGCACGCAACGGTGAACGCGTGCACGGCAAGATCGGCGATATGATATTGCGTGCGGGCGATACCCTGTTGCTTGAGGCCCGGCCCAATTTCATCGCCCAGCAAGGTAGATCGCGGGACTTTTTGCTGGTGAGCGAAGTCGGAGGGTTTCATCCACCCAATCACAAGGGTGCCCCGGTGGCGCTGGCCATCACCATTGGCATGGTGGCAGTGGCGGCAACTGGATTGTTAAGCATGTTGGAAGCGGCGCTGGTGGCTGCCGGTCTGATGATCGTGTCGGGTTGTACCAGTGGACAGGTGGCACGACAGGCGCCAGATTGGCAGGTGCTTGTAGTTATCGCCACCTCGTTCGGCGTCGGCGCAGCATTGCAGAAGAGCGGCGCTGCCGGGGTACTGGCAGATGGTATCATTGGTTTGGCGGGTGGCAGTCCCTGGGCCGCATTGGTGCTGGTGTTCATCGCCACATCGCTGCTAACCGCCATCGCCACCAACAATGTAGCGGCGGTGCTGGCCTTCCCCATCGCCCTGTCGGCGGCCCATCACATGAACGTGGACGTAATGCCGTTCGCCATTACCATCATGGTGGCTGCGTCGGCCAGTTTTGCCACCCCAATGGGCTACCAGACCAATCTTATGGTGTACAACGCGGGCGGTTACCGGTTCATGGACTTCGTGCGTATTGGCTTGCCCCTGACCCTGTTGGTGGGTTTCGTGACAGTCGGATTGGTGCCATTGATTTGGGGGTTTTGATAGGTCGTCTGACGCAAAACAAAATCCACCAATTTCGCAAGAATCAATCAGAAGAGCGGCTGTAGCGGATCCGTCTTCACTCTGAATCCCTGAGGTCTTACCGCCGATAGGTCAGTCAGTCTCGGCCCGCTCGCGAATGGCAGCTATCCGCGAACCCGGAACTACACCAACCGCTAATATTACAAAATGCTAAACGGCAACTTCTGACCTAACCCGGTAATTCATTTTCTGTGTCTGTATGCCCCGTGTGTTATGGAAGTAGTCATTAACCTGGTGATCTCATAAGAAAATTACACATCATGAAAATGCC
>CAJQNP010000197.1 GCA_905479705.1 uncultured Gammaproteobacteria bacterium | reverse complement strand
TTACCGTAGGATTCTACCGCAACCCATTATATTTTATATTTATTTAGTTCAACAGAATACCGTTGGCGCCAATTCTTCCCAGATGGCCCGTTATCGCCTTTTCGAGCTTAGCGACACTTCACCTTGATGGACTTGTTGCCGCTGGCCTTCTCTTCCGACTGCCAGGTGATGCGAATATTGACGCGATTCAGGCTATCTTCCTGGCGGGCAGTGATCTTCAGGTTCATCAGGCCGGCAGGATGCAGCTCGATACTGTCATCGGCATCGCTGAAACTCAGCTTGCCACTGGCCATGCCCTCCGTTAACGCCTTGAGGATACCCTTGATGGTCTTGGCATCCTGCAGCGATTCATGCCTGAAACTCAGCTTGCCTCTTTTCACTGTTTGCTCTCCTGTGTGCAGGGATTCGACGGATCGAAGACCTTCGCATGTTTGTAGTCGCTGCTGATGCCCAGCACAACCTTTTCCCGTGGCCTGAGCAGGGTCACACCGGCACCTGCCCCCTTGAGCCCTTCCTTGCTGCGCGAGCCGCGATCCATGGTGGTATCACACTCAAAGTTAATCATGTCCCGTCTAAGCGAGATACGCTGGCCATGATAGAGATTACGATGACCATGGATGATCGCGTGCACACCACTCTCATGGGCAAGACGCACACCCTTGTGCGACAGGGGATAATCCGCGGCGCGATACTTGGTACGAATACTGTTGGCGAGTGGGCCGTAATAGAACTCCAGGTCATCACCTTTCAATTGCCTTCTGAAACGCCTGTTGGGATGCTTGAAGCCCTTGCGCTGAATCAGCTCTGCGACGTGGTCATCCAGGCCGGCATGAATAAACAGGAAAGAGCCCTGCCGGTAAAGCAGGTGCAGACGGTCGAAGAACCAGTGAAACTCCCCGCCCGGTTCGAGAAACAGCTTCTGCCACTGCAGGGTTGCAGCGTATACCTGTTGCATGCTCAGCTCATGCACCTCGCAGAGATGATCAAGGCGTTCCATTTTTTTGTTAAGCCTTTCGATCTCGCGGTTAACGTTGGCTTTCGACAGCACGTCTTTCGCTATGAGCGGGAATTGCTTTTGCCACTGCGCCGAGGGATACAGCAATTCACGACAGCGCCTGTTGGATGGCACATGCTTCAATGACTTTTTATCAAGGTACTGTTCCCTGAGCTCCAGCATTAGCGGGATCGCCTTCGGGCCCAGGCGCACAAAGAAGTGTTCGTTCCTGGCCGTCCGGTACTCGCCAACACTGCGCATGCCCAGCATGACGCGGATGTCGTGGTTGCCCGCCAGCAGGCGCAGATTCATGCCGTGCTTGATCAGGCGTCGCAGCATACGTAACAGCCGCAGGTTGCCAGGTCCCTTGTCGAAGCAGTCACCGCCGATGATGTAACGCGTTTTTTTTGCTGCCTTGGCAAGACGGAAGTCGGCATCCTTTGGCCCGGTCTTGCGAAACCCGCCCGAGGCAACCAGCGAGTCAATCAGTGCGTCGGTATCGGCATGTATGTCGGTAATAAAACACACCGGTCGCGTTGGCCAGCGCCAGCCATGCTGGTCAATCAGCTTGCCGAGGCGTTCGCAATTGTCCCTGTGCCGGGCCCTGCGCTGGCGCAGGGACTGGCCCTTGCCCTCGGTCCAGGGACGCACACTGGTCGGCAGGTCTGCCTTGACCCATTTCAGCCCGCGGTAGCGCGGTAGCCAGTTTTTATTAGCGTGTTTCATTACCTGTCAATCCGGCTGTGCCGTGGCATCGCGCACCTTCCAGTCACCACCCGCATGACGCCAGCCGGTATCACTGTATTCCAGGCAGACCGGCTGCGCATGAAACATGCTCAGCCTGGCAACGTCGGAAAGATCCAGCACCCCCAGCTGCCAGGCCGCATGCCGCATCGCGGCACCGTGACCGACGAACACCTTGAACGTGTCCTGCTGTGCATGGCGTGCAAGTTGCTGCATGGTCTCAACCAGGTGCTGCGCCACCCGCTGACCCGCCTCTGCCAGTGATTCCGCTCCCTGCAGTGGCAGGCAGAAATGACTGCTGGACTTCCAGTCCGCCGGCAGCTCCTCAAAGCGCGGGTCTTCACGCACAACAGCCTCGACCTGCGACACCGTCAGGTTGGCGGCACTGCCCATGCTGCGCTCGGCAAGGGCGTCAAAACTCTGAATGGCATAATCACCCTGCAGGTTCTCCGCAATGAGAGTTGCGCTCTCCCATGCCCGCAGCAGGCGGGAACTGTGTAATTCAGTGTCGATGCTGCAACGCATCTCCCGCGCCATCTGCAACAGGGCGCCGGCTGCGCGACGCGCCTGCTCGCGGCCCTTGTCCGTCAGGGGAAACGGCTGCAGTGCACTGGGCGTCTCGGGCAACTGCCGATAATCGCCGTGTCTGAGCAAGGCAGCGATCAGGCGCGGCATTTCAGCTCCCGACACGCTCGGCAAGTTCAAGCAATATGGCACGCAACTCGGGTTGCTTCAGGTCCCTGGCGGCCTGCTGCGCCGACAACCAGCGACGCTTGCGATGACTCTCTTCCCAGACGTCATCATCGAGCACCTCGTCGACGCGCATGGCAAACACGTCGACACTGCAGTGTGCACCCCACTTTACCGCGTCATAATGGCCCAGCAACTCGGCTGCCACCTCGCCGCGGACACCGGCCTCTTCCCAGGCCTCGCGTGCAGCCGAATCCTGGGGCGACAGTTCCGGCTCCTTGATGCCCTTGGGAACCACCCAGTGTTTTTTGCCGCTGGAGCCGACCACCAGAAACTCTGCCTCACCGTTATCCCGTATGCGGTAGGGAATCACGGCTGACTGGGTATAGTAGTAGGCAGGCCGTTCGCGCACCTCCTCGCCGCGCGGCGCAGGCCAGGGAAAGCCCTCGGGCAGCTCGCGCGGTCGGCGCACGACATTGAGCGTCGCACAGCCCGGCGCAAGGTCATTCCACTGCTCCGGCATCGTCAGCTGTGCCAGCGTTGCCGTCGGCAACAGCTTGCCATCGACAGTGAACTCCTCGGCGTTGTCCGTCAGATACATCAGCAGCTCTTCCAGACCGGGGTTGTGACCCACCAGCATGACACGCCGGTGCTCTTGCGGGACATCAGCCAGTACCGCGAGCAATGCCTGCAGCGAGGCCGCGTAGACCCGTTCATCCCTGGCAATGCCACTGACCGGCATATCCATACTCTTGCAACACTTGTGCGCCGTGTTGATCGCCCGTTCCGCCGGCGAACTGATAACCAGATCCGGTCGCAGCTCCTGTTGCCAGAGCCAGACCCCCATCCGCTGGGCAGCACGCTTGCCCCTGTTTTTCAGCGGCCGGTTGAAATCTTCCACACCGGAGCCCCAGTCTGATTTGCCATGCCTGAGTATTAACAATTCACGTTTCGCCACAGTTTTTCCCCATCATTGCGCCTGGCGGCCTGTTATCCATGTATAGAGCTTGTCCTTCAGCAGTTCTGTATCAACCCGGCCGCTTGCCTCGAGTATCTGTACCCCCTGCAGTGCATCGAGATAGAGTTGCGGGTCGGCGCACATGCTGGCCTGGTAGAGGCTGCCGTCAGCCAGCTGGTAGAACGGACCGGGCGATTTCATGATCGCGGGCAACAGGTCCTGGCGTGCGGCCAGGTCGACTGCATCGAGGCGCGTGGCGTCACGGGTGTCGCGCGACCAGTTCAGCACCAGGAAGGTATCCAGGCGTGACTCCTGCAACACACGCTCAGCGCCATACAGCGTGGCAATCATGGCATCGTGCTTTTCTTCCAGGTGCCACAGTTCATCCTTCGGCAGGGCCAGCAACTCGCTGCGTCTGTCGGCCCCGATCAGGCCGTGCAGTACCGGATTGTGCACAATCGTACCGGGATTGATGCGTGGCATCTTGGGGATGCCGGCAGCCCTCACCGTGCCATTGTCCCGCTTGATAAACAGGCGGTCATTGGTGACATAAGCGACACCCGGCTTGTCCATCAGCGCCAGCATCAGGGTCGACTTGCCACCGCCGGACAGCCCGGCGATACCGACGCCGTGGCCATTCAGATCCAGCGCCGCGGCATGGCAGATCAACCAGCCCTGCCGCTGCAGCCAGTTCATGTACTGCGAGTTGATGAAGTTGATGACCTGGTTGTCCAGCGCTCGACACGGACCGGCAGCAATCACGGCCTCCGTGCTTTGCAGGAACAGCATACCGGTACGCACCTTGCGTAACAGGCGACCGTCTGCCAGTTCATGGATGGCATCCTTGCGGCCGGTCTTGCCGGGCTCACGGGGCCAGTCAGTCCAGTCGACGTCCAGCGTCAGCACATCCGTGTCATAGGCCTCGATGCTGACAGCCGCATCGCAGGCCTCCACGGCCACGTGACTGAAATACACCGCCAGTTGTTCGATGAATTCCGTCGAGTTGGAACGGATGTGAATACACAGCCCGCCCGGATTGATGTACAGACCCTGCGCCTGCAGCGTGCGGTCTTCGCGCAGCAACTTCGCCGCCTGTGAAGCTGATTCAGGTATCACTATTCCCCTCCAGTTTGCCGAGCACATAATCGCTATACAGGGACGCGGCATCAATCCCGATGCCCTCTTTCGCGCCACGGAATCCACCAAACGCGGAGACCTCGAAGACGATGGGTCCGGCATCCGTTACCGCGACATCGACCGTCGTGAAATCCAGACCGAAGGGTGCCTGGGCTCGCTGCCCGAGATCGACCAGTTCGGGACTGGCCTCATAGGCCATGTATTTTCCACCGTGATGAATGGTTGTGTTCCAGGAGTCGCTGTCGGTGACACGTGCATAGCTGCCAAGGTACTCACCACCGAGAAACACCATGCCAAAGTCGCGCCCGCTGAGATCCAGCCTCTGCTGGATATACATGACGGGATTTTCGGCGTGAAATTTCTCGACAGCCTTGCTGACGTGCTTGGCACCCTCGCTCGCACTGACCAGGCACATACCCCGCGCCTTGGTGGAGTACAGCGGCTTCAGCACCGCCTCCCCGTACGACTCAATCGCCTCGCAGGCCGTCCTGATATCCACGGTCACCACGGTCGCGGGCATGGGAATGCCGGCATTCGCCAGAGACACCGTGCAACTCAGGCGGTCGATCAGCCGCAGGATGTTTTCCGCAGCACTGAAGACACGCACCCCCCTGGCCTCGGCGACACGCAACAGTTCCAGCCGGTCCAGAGTCGATGCTGAATACTCACGGGTGATCTTCTTGACGACCAGCGCATCGAACTCGCACAGGTCCTGCCCTTCATGCACAAGGCGGCGTTGTGGCAGATCGAGGCTGACGGCATCCATGTCGATGACCCGTCGCGAGCCGGTACGCGACTCGATAGCATCCGCCAGCACCTCGGTTGACCACTTGCCGGGAATACCGATCACACCTATTTTTTTCATACTAGCCATTGAACAGCGCCTCTACCGGTACCCGGTATTTCTTGTAGTCCTTTTCGCCAAGCCGGTTGACCTGTTCAAGCAGGTAGCGTGCCCGCAGGTACATGGCCTTGGCCAGCGTCTTGTCGAGGATAAACCGTGTTGAGGTAACCAACGAACGCGCCAGCCCCAGCGCCAGGCGTATCTCGTAGGTGTCATCGTTATTGCGCTTCGCAAAGCGTCTCGTGGTGCTGTAGAAACGACAGATCACTTCAAGAATACGCTGCCTGACCGGCGCATCCATGATCTGCAGCCGGTAATTCGATACCATGAAGACAGATACGTCCTGTACATAGTCCATGTACCGGGAACGATGCAGGTCGATGTAGTTGATCTTGCGCGCCACCGGGTCATAGATGATGTTATCGACGTTGAAGTCCCCGTGAATATACACCGAGAATGGCGGCGCCAGTTTCTGTTCCAGCCTGGCCGCCAGCTTGATCAGCTGCGCAAAAGACACGAAGCGGTGCCCGCAGACACGGATACTGTCCGCCTCGAATTCGGGGTGTACCGCATACACGTCGGCCAGGCGTGCATTCAGCTGCTTCATGTACCCCGCGGATACAGGCTTGTTGCGCCGGGTCTCCTTCCACACGTCATTCTGGGTCCGGCCCAGCCTTTTTACCGCCTGCTCGAGCAACTCATCAGACTCACTGATAAGGATCTGCTCAAAGGTGATACCGGCCAGGTGTTCAATCAGCAACGAGGCAGAATCACCACGCCGTTTGTAGGAGAGGATCCGCGGCGCCAGGCCGGGGTAGATTTCATGCCAGCTCTCGACGCCCTGGCGCTCCTGCTTCAGCTTGCTGCGCAAACCATCCTTGTAGATTGCCAGGTAAGCCGATGTCTTTTTCTTGCCCTTCTTCCTGGCACTACCGATGGCGGTGATACCACTCCCCGAGCGCGTCTCGGCAATGGAGTTGATCTCCATTTTCCTGTCCTTGATACCGACCTGACCTGACAACCGCTGCAGCGAGTCCATTAACGCGTGGTAACGGTCAATATCCATGGGCTGTCCGAGGATGGCAGATAGCAGGGATTCACTGATATCCAGCAGCATGGCCCCCATGCGTTCCAGCGTTTGCGTCACCAGCAAGGCAATAATGAGGTCTTCTGTTCGCTTCTTCTGCTTGATGGCCTGGGTGTAGACCTTGAGCAAGCGGTGGTAATCGAGGTTGATCCTGTGTTCGCATTCACCAATCTGCAGTGCCAGCTGGGTGTCATTCTCGTCCAGCGCAGATTCGATCAGGTTGATGCCGTCACACACCATGTCCAGCATCGGTACATGATCCTTGCCCGCGATCACCTCGTCCTTCTCGAGTCTGTCCATCTGGTGAATGGCATCCCGGGCCAGCTGCATGACCCGCTCCAGGTCAGCGGCAATCGCCTGGATCGCACGCAACCGGGCAATATCACGATCGGGTGCCTCGGCGATGGCCTGTATACAGCCATTCTGGACCCGCAGCATGAGGTTTTCTGAATAGCCCCGGCGGTCGAGCACACGCTGTGCCCGGCTCGGCGTGCGTCTTCTCATGAACTGTTTCAGATCATCCAGCCGCGCCCTGACTTCAGCTACAAGAAAACGAAGGTTCTCGCTGATGTCGGACGGCAGTTCGTTCACGGTTTTATTTCACCGAGATAAACAGGATGGGATGTCAGCCCGGCGGATGACAGACAGCCGACCAGGTCCGAGGGTGACAGTTGAATATTGGTCAAATGGTCCTGGGCGACCCAGACAACCGCGTCCTGGTGCTTGTCCGGGGCATGACCGTTCTGTGCCACGTAATCACCCGGCACCTCGCACAGAAACAGCAACTCCAGCTGCTGGCGGATAACCCCCGGTTGAGACGTGCGCGGTTTGAAGTAATCCGCGAGATACAGCAAGCCGCTGACAATCACCTCCGTGCCTATCTCCTCGCGGCACTCGCGCTGCAGCGCATCGGTCAGTGTCTCACCGGCATCCTGCGCCCCGCCCGGTAACACATAGCGCTCGCTGCCATCCTCGTAGGCCTTGCGCAGCAACAGTAATTGCCGCTCGCGCAGAATGACGGCACGCACGCCATTACGAATACCTGGTTCAAGCCCCATCATGCACGCTGTACCCTGTCCGTGTTCATCTACTGATTCTAGAGGATTACTGCCATGCTTTGCTATCCTGTCAGGCATTTTATTGCGGAGCTGCCGCCATCCCCGCCATTGCGAATATCATCCACACCCCGGGGCAGGATTGGAGTGGCGCCTGGAAAGTCAGGTAAACTGCCTGTCAGACAGAACACGTAATCATGGAACCCAAGGCTGCTGTAATGGAACTACGTAAATTCCCTGACCCGTTCAAACACTCGTCATCCTGTCGCATGGAGGACGACAATCAATCTGCAGCCGCCTGCACGCGAGCCACAGCACCCGGTTTCCAGTGCCAGGATCGACATCACCATGGCCAAGCCAACTGACTTGATCAGCTATCTCGCCAGGCTGGCATTTTTCACGCTGGCCTACGTGGGCACGGCGTTTATCAGCCTGCAGATCCAGGGCACCCACGACGGCATCACCCCGATCTGGCCGCCATCCGGCATCGCCCTGTTTGCATTGCATCGCTACGGCCTGCGCATGTGGCCGCTCGTCGCCATCAGTATCGGCTATCTTGGCTGGCAGGTCGGACTCCCGCCCGTTACCGTGATCATTGCCGCGATCGGCAATATCGGCGAGGCAGTGCTTGGCTGCCTG
>CAJQNP010000196.1 GCA_905479705.1 uncultured Gammaproteobacteria bacterium | reverse complement strand
TTCTGGGCCAGCTGGTGCGGCCCCTGCCGCCGGGAGATGCCCGGCATTGAGCGCATGATCAGCGCACTCGGTGACAGTGAACTGGAGATCGTACTGATAAACACAGCTGAAACCGAGGATGAAGTGTTCATGTTCCTCGGCATCGTGGCACCGGATCTGGTGCCATTAATGGACAGCGACGGGAAAGTCACCGAGGTGTGGCAACCACGCGGCCTGCCGGCAACTTATCTGGTAGACCCCGAGGGTAACATTCAGTACCAGGCACTGGGCGGACGTGAGTGGGAAAAGCCGGTATATCTGACGTTCCTGAGAAGCCTGGACCAGGCAAAGCAATAAATCAGGCCGTGATAAATCGCGGCCTCAAGAACAACAGAACCGCTCTATTGCTTAGCCCCTCCCCCTGGCCCTCTCCCGGAGGGAGAGGGGACGTAATAATACAGCTGTCTGCATAGTTTAAGTTGCGCCCCCTCTCCCTCCGGGATGCCGACATGGATGTCGGTGCTAGAGCACCAACAGCAGGCGCTTCAGGCGATGCATGCAGCCGTTGCCAAGAGGCTTGGGGAGAGAGGGCAAAAAAGAACACGGTACAATTACCGCAAGCCAGCCACAACAAATCCAGTCACGAATCCGTCACACCACCCTGCAACCACGCCATCAGGTAATAAATATACTGCCCCTCTGAAGACTTCGACGGACCAACCACACGCGCCGCATGATGATTGTTGGCCGGGTCGGCCGCAGCCAGTGCTTGCGCCTCGGTTTCAAAAATTTCGACACACCCGGCGGGATAGCGTTTGCGGCTCGGGCGCGGCGTAAAAATCACCGCAAAACGTAGCTGTGACACATCGGTTTGCGGATCCGGGGGAACCATGCCACGTAAGCTCATGACATCAACGCCCGACCAGCAGTTCAGCTCGCAACATCCACAACATCACCCACTGCTCCGCATCCAGTCGTTGCAGGCAAACCACGCTGCCCGGCTGATACTGCACCTGCTCAGCCTCGGCCTCACCAGTCAGCAGTAACGACACCAGCCGGGACATAAACGGCAGATGTCCCGCCACCAGGGTATCTTCATTCCAGACATCAGCATCGGTGGCAAACTCTGCCACCGGATCATTCGGGTTGAGCCCCTCGACCACCTCAACCTTGCCAGCTGATAACAGTGCTTTTGCAAGTATCTCAGCCGTTTGTGCCGCCCGAAGCTTGCCGCTGTGCCAGACACGCGCAACGCGTACCGGCACCCCCCCAAGAAAAGCCGCCATGGCCTGTACATCCTGCATCCCTTGCTCACTCAGAGGCCGCCCGGGATCTTCCTGCCTGGATACGGCCGCACCGTGTTGTACCAGGTAAAGTTTCATAATATTCAACGCCCCGGATTCAGGACAGCTTATTGTCCCACCATCTTACTATTCCGAAATAAACGTACAAGTCATTAATTAAAGTGGAAATACCTGTAATACTCCGGCATCAGCGCGAGAACATCCTGCAATGGGATTTTCGTCCCCGCGACAATATGCCGCAGCAGTTCTTAATAAAACCATAACATTTCATCGTTAGTATATGCCGTGTTGAGTCAAATCAGGGATTGGTTAGCTTAACTGCGACGGCTCGTGTTTATTCACGGGCTGTCGTTTTTTTTGCCCCGGAAAAACCCTGTAAAGCACATAAAATACAGCCAGGACATTGCTCCCACCCGGCAATTTCACCCTGCCCAAGCATTCTGCCTGATACCAGGGTAATGCAGTATTGCTCATCGGGCATGCTCAGCATACGACTCCGAAACCAGATGCCCGGCCAGATTTAGCCGGGCTTCTGTTTTCTGCACAGCCGCTGCAATTTGAGGATTCCTGCGGCCACGGTCCAAGAGGGAGAAACCGCCATGAAGCCAATCAACATACTCATCACCGCCTTGTCCTTGTTTGCACTGCCTGTACCAGCCCTGTTCGCTCAACCACCACATCCCCAGTCTCCCATGAATATGAACGAGATGCAGAAAGTGCAAGGCGAATACCAGGACCTGAAGAATCAGAAAGAGCAAGAGCGCAAGGCGATAACAGACAAGATCGCTGCAGAAGAACTCGCCAGGGCAAAACAGGAACAGTCTGCGTCCGGCTCTTTCAACGACCCCTATGCCGTTGCCGAGATGCGGACCAGGGAAAGACTGCAGGCATTGACAGCGGAATGGGAAAAACAAGACCGGGAGCTTGAGGTTCGGATGCATGAAAAAATGATGCAGAACTCCGGCATGGAGGATATGTTCAAGATGCAGCAGGAAATGATGAAGAACTACGGCAACATCGCGCCACCGGCAAAGTAACCGGCACCGGGTTTCCTGACCGGGCTACCTGGCATTAATGCGGGCGGTCTCCCCGACACAGAAATTCTGCCACACCCGGCCCTACCCTTTTATGAACTCAACGGCTGCCGCAACCACCTGCTTGTCACGCAGAATACGACCATGACCCAGGCCGCTGGTCTTCAAAAACTGCGCACCCGGCCAGGCGCTGGCGATTATTTTTCCCTGCTCCCAGCCAACACTGTTATCGTCTTCATCGTGAATGATCAACGCCGGGGCAGCCAGTTCTTTCACGCTATAGACGGTTGAGAGCCGTTCCCATATTTCTCCGTCAAATCGCCGATCGATCCTTTTCTGCATGGCTTCGATGACTGAATCCGGTATCGCAAGCGTTTGCGCAAAACCTGCAATAAGATAGCCGACGTGTGCAGGTGCGCTGATCATGACAACACGTCCGACTGAAAGACCGTGGCGCATGGCATAGGCCAGCACCATCCCGCCAAAAGAATGGGTTATTGCAGCGTGCAAGGGGCCAAACCTTTCCCCAACCACCTGCACAGTCGCTGCAATTTCCAGCGAGTTGGTTCTGTCGCCCGGGGTGTCGCCGTGACCCGGGGCATCGGGCGCCACTACCCGGTAGCCGCCTGTCAGCAGCGGCTCCACAAAGGCTGCCATCTGGCTGCCACGCCCCGACCAGCCATGCAGGAATAAAACCGTTGGCCCCTCGCCCCAGATATGTACGGCCAGCGGTATATCATCGACCAGCAGCGTTTCACTGCGCGCGTCACGCACCATGCGTTTGCCGGCAGCGGACTCCGGAAAGCGACGGGTACGAAACCACAGGGCATAGGCCCAGCGACTCATCAGTCGCGGAAATATCCGCCCCAGGGTTGCGAACAGAAAACGCATGGCGCGCAAGGCCGGCGGGATCGACCGGGTGCTTGAACGCCCACCGTGAAATTGCTCCTTTCTAGCCAAGACTGCTGATCTCCTCTGCGTAGGCCGCCGACAGGCTGGACCAGGAAAAATCCTGCAGTGCCGGTGGTTGTGGTAACTCACCACTATAGTACCTGGCACACAAGGCCTTTAAATGTTCCGCGATGCCGGCACTTTCACGCGCCGCATCATTCGGGAAGGACGCGTAACGACAATCCACTGAAAAGTATTCCGGATAGGATAGCCGATCCGGCACCACCGGCACACACCCGGCAGCAACGGCCTCCAGCACGGCAAGCCCCTGAAATTCGTGCAATGCGGTCGTCAGCACTACATGAGAGCCCTGTAACAGTTGCTGATAATCATCATCGTTCTCAACCATACCCCACTGCCCGATATGTTCATGCAAGCGTGCATGCATCTCTGCAAATACCGGCGGCTGGTTGCGAAATTGCTGCCCGATGACATGCACCCTGAAGTCCAGCCCGGCCTGATGCAAGTTCAGCAAGGCGTCGAACAGTCGCTCCGGCGCCTTGTCATACTCCCAGCGATGATTCCAGACGATCGTAAACGGTCCACCTTGC